>JAMFRX010000142.1 GCA_026224995.1 Puia dinghuensis | reverse complement strand
TTCCTCGTGAACGAACAGAAATATTTTGCCAGTACGGACGGATCGTACATCGACCAGGATATCCACCGCATCTGGCCTACGTTCACCGTCACCAAGACCAACGACAAGACGGGAAAATTCGAAACCCGCGACGCTCTGAGCGCGCCGCTGGGCATAGGGTATGAATACCTGCAGCCCGACGAAAGCAAGAAGATCAAGACCGTTACCACCCTCTACCGGGACCGGTACGATATGCTGGAAGACGCCCGCCTGGCGGCGGAACAGACGGCCGAGAAGGCAAGCGCCAAATCGATAGAAGCCGGGAAATATGACCTCGTGCTGGACCCTACCAATCTATGGCTTACCATTCACGAATCCTGTGGTCATCCTACCGAGCTGGACCGGGTGTTGGGCTATGAGGCCAATTTTGCGGGAACGAGCTTCCTGACCCTGGACAAATGGGAGTCGAAGAAATTCAACTATGGCAGCAAGGTCGTGAATATCGTCGCTGACAAGACCCAGCGCGGCTCGCTGGGAGCAGTAGGTTATGACGACGAAGGTGTAGGGGCGAAAGAATGGGATATCATAAAGGATGGGGTGCTGGTGAGCTACCAGGCTATCCGCGACCAGGCGGGGATCATCGGCCTCACGGAGTCGCAGGGCTGCTGCTATGCCCAGAGCTGGCGCGATGTGCAGTTCCAGCGTATGGCGAATATCTCTCTACGGCCGGGCAAAGCGCCTTTGCTCCCTTCGGACATGATCAAAAATGTAGAGAAAGGTATCTATATCGTGGGCGACAGCTCCTATTCCATCGATCAGCAGCGCTATAATTTCCAGTTCAGCGGACAGCTGTTCTATGAGATCAGGAACGGGAAGATCACGGGCATGCTGAAAGATGTGGCCTATCAGGCCAATACCCAGGAGTTCTGGAACTCGTGTGCGGCCGTCTGCGACCAACGGGACTACCGCCTCGGCGGCACCTTTTTCGATGGCAAGGGACAGCCTGAACAAAGCAATTCGGTATCGCATGGGGCCGCGACGGCCCGATTCAATGGGATCAACGTCATTAACACAGCAAGAAAGATCTGATATGCCACTACTAACACAAGACGAGGCGCAAACATTACTGAAGAAGGTTCTCGGCTACTCTAAGGCCGATGAATGCGAAGTATCCATCAGCGGCAGCGAGGGCGGCAATATCCGCTATGCCCGCAACTCCGTTTCTACCAGCGGGGCCATCCATTCCACGCAGCTGCAGGTGGCCTCTACCTTCGGCAGGAAGCAAGGCATCTCCACCATCAACGAATATGACGATGCCTCGCTGGAGAAAGCGGTGCGCCGGTCGGAGTCACTGGCGCAGCTGGCGCCGGAGAATCCGGAATATATGCCCTTACTTGGCCCTCAGACCTATGGGCCCACCGCCAAGACCTTTATCCCCGAGACGGCGGCCATCAGCTCGAAGCTGAGAGCCGACCTCACGGCACAAAGCCTGGGCATAGCCAGGGATGCCGGGGTCACAACCGCCGGCTACCTGGAGAATTCTGCGGGCTTTTCGGCGACGATGAACTCACGCGGCCTGTTCGCCTACAACACCGAGACCAATGTAAATTTTTCCGTGACCATGCGAACGAGCGACGGTACCGGCTCCGGCTATGCTTCGGCGGGATACAATGACATCGCTTCGCTGGATGTGGCGGGCGACTCGAAGACTGCAGCCTGGAAAGCGGCGAAGTCCGGAAGCGCCAAGGCGCTGGAACCGGGCAAATATACCGTGATCCTGGAGCCGGCAGCCGCCATTGTATTGATGGAGAACCTATATAGCGCGCTGGACGCCCGCAGCGCCGACGAAGGGCGCAGCTTCCTGAGCCTGCCCGGAAACAAGACGAGGCTGGGTGAAAAGCTGGTAGACGAGAAGGTGAATATCTATTCCGACCCCTGGAACCCGGAGCTGCCAACCAGGAACTATAACGGCGAGGGGCTTCCGCAGGAAAAAGTCAGCTGGATAGAAAAGGGCGTCATCAAAAACTTTGTGTATTCCCGTTATTGGGCGCAAAAAAAGGGAGTAAAGCCGGTACCCTACCCCGATGGGTTCATCATGACGGGCGGGGACGCCACTCTCGAAGAGCTGATCAAAGGCACGGAGAAAGGTATTTTGGTCACAAGATTCTGGTATATCCGGTCGGTAGACCCACAGACCCTGCTGTTCACGGGACTTACACGCGACGGTACGTTTTATATCGAGAACGGGCAGATAAAATTCCCGGTGAAGAACTTCCGGTTCAATGAGAGTCCTATCATTATGCTAAATAACCTCGAGACGCTGGGGAAACCGGTGAGGACCATCAGTGGGGAGAGTGGGGCGATGGCGTTGATACCCCCGATGAAGGTGCGGGATTTTACGTTTACTTCGTTGTCGGATGCGGTATAAAACGAAAAAACTCCCAATTTTATTCAGGAGTCTTTCAAGAGAGATTGGAATTTAATCGCTTTCGTTGAACAAGGAAAGCCGAATTTGGTTTTTCAGGATTTGTGATCAGTTGGTATTCATTGGAATTGGATAGGACAAAGCTAAGTCAGAAGGGCTTGTTAAAAAAGAGCAAAGTCCCTCGATTTCTATCGTATTTTTACGATTCCCGATAAACTACCAGGATCCATCACAAATTCCGGGCGTTTTATCACATTTGGCCGAAACCAGGTTTCGTTTGCAGTAATCTTGTCGAACAAAACACAAGAACATTATGGAACCGGGTTTTCACAATACCACCAGATGGCGGGCGCATGAGTTCCTGCTGGTCACCATTCTCATCCTTACAGGAATAGCGGGATACATCCGACCGACCTTTGAATATTCCACCGCGCAGTTAGCGGATTCCTGGGGGCGGTCATTCGCAGATGCGCATCTTTCATTCGATTATTTGCGCAATGTCCTGTTCCCAAATATCGGCTTCCTGCTCCTGCTCTACTGCTGCTATTGCTGGATAAATCTTTATATTATGCCCCGGCTAATGCAGTTGGTACCACCTGCTGCGGTTGGAAGTTTCAAGATAAGCATAGGGCTGGGGAGGCTCATGATGGAAGGCCCCGGCGGCATCGCGTTGAAAAAGGTGCTGTGGGGACTGCTCAATACTTTCCTGCTGACTGTGCTGCTGGGCATCGGCTGGGGTATAGCCTACACTTATACCGATGCGCCGGCCATCAACAGCGATATGACCGGCCAGCTCGTCGTAGGGCTTGGACTGGAGCATATCACGGGGTGGGTGATCGGGTATATCGTCTATGCCTTTGTGCGGGAAATGGTCATCCGGCGGATGCAGCAGGATCTGCTGGCCAATGCCAACCTGATATCGGTGGTCAACCAGGTGAGCGGGTATCTGCTGTTGTATTTTGCGGCCGGCGGGGTGCTGCTGAATTTCAATATCCTGGATAATCAGGCTTTTGGCATCTTCTATTTCGTTTTTCTGCCGCCGGCCCTGCTGACGGCCCTGACCAACCTCTACTGGGTCTTTCCGCTTAAGGGAGATGGCAAACTTTGGCGCCGTCCGGTTCTCCGCAGGCTGCTGATCTCGAGCTTCTGCTGGGGGATACCGTTCATTTTTTTTGGTATCCCGAACCCGGGCGCTATGATCCCTATAGTACTCTCTCTCGGGTTCGCGCAGCTGCTGGTGACCACGCCTGTTTCCTGGCTGATCTACCGGCAGTGGAAGGATAAGATCCTCCAGGTTCGGGGACTGCAGACCGCGCTGGGTCAGAGCGAAGCCGACCTGCAGTTCCTGCGGTCACAGATCAATCCGCATTTTCTGTTCAACGTACTGAATACGCTGTATGGGACGGCTTTGCAGGAGGAGGCGGCAAGGACGGCGGGAGGTATCCAACGGCTGGGAGATATGATGCGGTTTATGCTCCACGAAAACCACCTGCATAGCATCCCTATGAGCAAAGAGATCGAATACCTCAAAAATTATATCGTCCTGCAGCAGCTGCGGACGGAAAGCTCAGAGTCGATAGCCATAGAGACGACGATAGACGAAGCATTCCCGGAATTCATGATCGCGCCCATGCTGCTCATCCCCTTTGTAGAAAATGGGTTCAAGCACGGGATCAGCCTGCGGGAGCCTTCATGGATCAAGCTGCGGCTGAACGTGGAAGGCAACCGGGTCCTCTTTGAGTTACGCAACAGCATTCATGCCAGTAAGGGCGCCGACCCGGAGAAAGAAAGATCGGGCATCGGGCTGAAGAATGTGTTAAAACGGTTAAGCCTCCTGTACCCCAATCGGCATGAATTTTATATGCACCAGGACGAGCGGGAGTTTTTTGTACAATTATCGATACAACCATAAAAGCTATAATGTTCAAAGCAATTGCCATAGATGACGAGCCGATCGCCCTGGACATCGTGAAGGCCCTGGCGGCGAAGGTGGGCTTCCTGGAGTTGGTAGCGGTCTATACCGATGCTTTTGCCGCTATGAAGCGGCTGCAGCAGGAGAAGATAGACCTGGTCTTCCTGGACATCAAGATGCCCGATATCAGCGGGATCGAGTTCCTCCGAAGCATTCCCCACCCGCCCATGGTCATCTTTACTACGGCCTACAGCGAGCACGCCGTGCAAAGCTTTGAGCTGGACGCGATCGATTATCTGCTCAAGCCATTTAGCCAGAGCCGGTTCCTGAAGGCCTGTAACAAGGCCTATGAGCTGTATGAATTGAAGCGGAAGAACGAGGCCCCTGCCCCGACCGTCCCGCCGGATCACGTGTTCATCAAGAGCGGATATGGGCAAGTGCGGGTAAGGCTGGACGATATCCTGTACGTTCAAAGCACAGGCAACTATATGCAGTTCGTCCTGGCGGAGGAAAAGCTGTTATCCCGGCTTACCATGACGGAAGCAGAGGCCCTCTTGCCTTCCCACGCCTTTATCCGGATACACCGGAGCTATCTCGTAGCCAGCGGAAAGGTAGACAAAATAGAGCGCGATACCCTTTGGATAAGGGACCGGGAACTGCCGATAGGGGCAGGCTATGCAAGGGAGATCGGGAAGATCACGGGCCGCTAAAACGTCGGCTCAGGCAAAAAACAGCCCTTAATTCTCTTTGATGATGATCTTGTCCTGGTATACTTCGATGACGCCGGAACGATTGTCGGCGAGCATTTGGTGATACACTTTGTTGACGACTGCCTTATTTTGAAAGCGGGAAAGGTAATCTACTTCTTTGATCTGGAGGGGGTCAATAAAATTTCCGGATTCGTCGATCAGTCTGATCTTGATATTGTGGGGTAAATGGCCCCACGCCTGGGTTGTGTTCGGGTTTAACATCGATATTGGATTTATACTCTATTGCAATATAATACAATAACTCCCTAAATAGGATATTTATTGTATTATATTTTTTGTGATAATATGTTATTGCGCAGCGGCTACCTCTTTCCGGTGGATGATGATCTCCGCGCGACGGTTGAGCCAGGCCTGGTTGGGATCGCTGTTATCCGCGACCGGGTCGTCGCTGCCGTAGGCCCTCGCCTTCATCAGCTCGGTCGGGACGCCCCTGCTGTTCATATAGTCCAGCACCATCTTAGCCCGTTTGCGGGAAAGCATGTTATTATATGGATCGGACCCTACGGAGTCGGTATAGCCCTTGATCTCGACCGTAAATTCCGGGCTTTGCCGCAGGTGGCCAATGACCTTGTCGATACTGCCGAATGCTTTGCTGTTCAACCCGTATTCGTTGAATTCAAAGTAGATCACGAAGTGGATGGTAGGTCTGCCGTCGAGCGAATCGATCTTATAATCGTCATCGCTGAAGTCATCGAGACCCAGGGAATTGAAAGGGCGTTTGCGCCTGCGGGAGCGTGAGACAGGATCGTCCCCTCCATCGTCATAATCGCCGCCGCTGCCGGCCCTCCTACCCCTTCTGCTATTGCCGGCCACACCATTACCGCCGCCGTTGATCGGATCGCCGTTGTCGTCCAACAGGCCTTTGGCTTTGAGAATGGAGTCCATATTGATGGTGATATAGTTGTTGACTACCACACCGCCATTGTTATTGTTATTCCTGGACGTCGAATCCTTCTTCTTCGCATCGTCCTTATTCTGCTTGTTATAGGGCGAATTGTCGTCCTTGTCCAGCTGTTTTTGTTTCTTGCTCTTTATGGGAATATAGATGCCTACGGCGTACATGGTGGTGTTGGCGATGCTCTTCGACAGTCCGTAGCCGTAAGTCACCTGACCGAGGACCATGATCTTCCGGGAGTTGAACTTGGCGCCGATGCCCATGGGCATCGTGGGATAAGATCCGTTGTTTATAATATCGTTGAAGCCGATGGTAACATATGGCTGCAGGCGATAAGCAGGGCTTATCAGGTGGTAGTAGATCGCCGCGTTCAGCAGGTTGAAGGTCTGGGATTTGGTCTGGCTGATGAGGACGTTATCGCTGGTCACATGGCCGAAGCTCAGGCCGATGTCCGCGCTTACGGAAAGGCGCTGGGTAAGATTCTTATAGGCCGAGGCGGCGAAAGACGCGTTGCCGCGTTGGAAGAAAGGCAGCGTGTTGGCATCGCTGAGATAGCCCTTTCGGTTCTTCTCGAGCATGGCAAAATCCTGGAACTGCATTTTCAGCAGGGGTGATATAAACCAGCGTCTGTCCAGCTCACGTGTCTTCTCCTCATTTTTATCGTCCGTGGTGGCGGTATCTTTTGGCTGTTGCTGCTCTGTTTTGGCATCGGCGGTGGTGTTCGCTGCAGTCTTAGGATCGGTTGCGGTATCTTTTTTCTGAACGGGCGCGTCGCCTGCCAGGGTGATCACGGTATCCTTGGTCTGGACGGACGGCGAAGAGTCGCCGCGATAGCGGAAAGAGGTGTCGGGGATGGGTCTGGCGCTCGTGTCCCGGGAGATCACCGTATGCTCCTGCGTTTTGACGGTCGTATCCTGGTCCAGCCTGATGACGGAGTCGGCGCCAGGCTTACCCGCATCCTGCGCCCGGACCGTTGTGAGGGCCAGCAGGAAGCAACCAATCAAACAAATCATTACCTTCTTCATTGGGGTTAGTTTAAAAGTCCATTTTCAATGCCAGCTCGACTCCATCGCGTGCTATGCCGGACGCGCTGATGGTTGAAATATTTACATCGTATAATATACCCATGGTCAGCTTCTGATATCTAAGCTCGATGTTGGGGACGAGGGCATCGTTATAGCGGTAGCCGAGGCCCAGGCCGACGGCTGCGCCCCCGACCACACCAGGGATAGCCTTGGTGTAGATGAGCTCGAAATAGTGCCGGTAGGCGGGTCCCTGCCAGTTCATTGACATATAGAATCCGACTTCATCTTCGTCTTTTGTGGTGTATTTATAGCCGCCCTGGAAGCCGATATCGGGTTTCAGGCGGGTAGAGTCCGATTTGACCTTATAGGCATAAGGCTGGTTGACCTGCATCACCGAGCCGCCGACATACCACTTGTCATAGCGTCCATTGCTGAAAACGGAGAGGCCGGCATTCAGGTTAAAGTGACCATAAGACCAGCCCGCTGCGAGTCGGTCGGCGCTGGGTGCTCCTTCGATGGGTCCGTAATTGTTATACTGATCGCCAAAGGCATTGGCTACCCCGGCGACATTTAGCTGGGTTTGATAATATTGGGCCTGGAAGCCTGCGGCCAGGTAGGTCTCATGCCGGCCGATGGGCACGGCGTAGGAGATGCCCAGCATGCCGAGGGAGTTATTCAGGATGCCATCGTTGGTCTTGTCGGAGGCGGCGCCGGCGCTGAAGCTGAAGTAGCCGGAGTTGGGCTTGTCTTTTCCTTCTTTGGAGAGCAAAGGGGTGGAGAACAGGGCCGCCACGCTGTTGTAAGCGATCTGACCGCCGAACTGGACGCTGCGGTAATTCAATATAAGGCTGTTCTGCTTGTCCGTTTTTAGGGATTGGTTATACCAGATGGTCATATCCTGCACCCTCGAAAAATTGATCTCCTGTCCCCGGACGAGACCGGTAGCGGAAAGGAAGATCAATATCGTAAAAATCTTTCTCATCTGGACATTGGATTTTTTTATCTCGTTAATTCATTTATTCATTTATCGCACCAGAGAGGTCATCCCTTTCTGAACTATTTTCTTACCATTCACGTCGATACCCTCGCCTATCCACAGGTAGGTCTCTACGGGCTGCGGTACGCCTCTGAACGTGCCGTCCCAGCCCTGGTTGGGGTCCTGTGTCGTAAAGATGAGGTTACCCCATCGATTGTAGACGCTGAAATAGTGGAAGGTTTGAATACCTACCAGTATCGGCTTCAGGATGTCGTTGGTCCCGTCGTTGTTCGGTGTGAACACCTTGGGAACATAGATATTAATGGGCGCGAATGTCACTCTTGCCGGGCTGCCGAAGACGATCTTCAGGTCATCTACGGTCGCCGTGATCAGCACGTCGCCTGGCGTCTTGCTTGTGATATAGATATAAGCGTCACCGTTGGCGTCGGTCATCACCGGTTGCGGCGTTATGATCGTGCCGGAGCCGGAGTCGATCATAAAGGTCACTTCCTGATCGGGCATGACGTTTCCGTCGAGGTCAACCACG
The DNA here is from genome assembly GCA_026224995.1 of Puia dinghuensis. GTDB lineage: Bacteria > Bacteroidota > Bacteroidia > Chitinophagales > Chitinophagaceae > Puia > Puia dinghuensis_A. Next base: position 17 of record JAMFRX010000142.1, on the reverse strand, counting down.
TGAGCTTTGACCTCGGT
>JAMFRX010000141.1 GCA_026224995.1 Puia dinghuensis | reverse complement strand
TTATCGTGCTTGTCCGTATACGCATCCAAAATTTTTGTAGCGTCCCCAAAAGCGCCCATCGACGCCGTATCGCGGTCGCCAGGACCGCCTTCCTCCGCCTCCTCACCCAAAAATTTCCCATACCGCAACCGCAACAGCTTCTGGTCGATCCCCAGATCATTGCTGCGGTTGTCGAAAGCTGCCTCTGCCAGCGTATCTTTCTGGCTCAGCAGCTGCTCCGTCTCGATGATGATCTGTCTCTCACTGCGGAAGAATTCCGGCTTGACATCCGTAGCCACCGTCATCCCCTGAAGGCTCATGAGCTGCGCCGTATCCGCCAGGCTGATGATATAGGTCTCGCTCCGCGCCTCCTGACCATGACTGTCGCGGGCCTTGCAATAAAAGTAAAGTTCGTCGCCCGGCTGCAGCCCCAGTGCCGTCAGGTCCAGCACCCTGCCGAGATCGTAGGAAGTCCCCCCAAAGCTCCTGTCCCAGCGCAGCTCCTGCTCTTTGAATTTCACGGCTTCACCCTTCCCGCTGGAGACCGTCGCCATCACCGTGGCGTCTGCAATGCCATAGTCATCTTTCAGCTGCACGCTCAGCGGGATCTTCTCGGACTCGCCATAATCCACTACTATATAGGGCTTGGGCGTCCGGATGGTGATCCGCGGCGGCTCGTCTTTGATCAGCTCCAATTTATAGAGCGCTGAAAGCTGCTTGCCCACCCTGACCTGGTAAAAGCCCGGATGCACCGCCGGCCTCGACAGCCGCCATACCGTCCTGGTATCATCCACCGGCTGTAAGGCCCACCTGATTGTATCATTGAAAAGAAAGCTCATGCTGTCGACCGGGCCGCTCGTCGTGAGCTTCCAGTCCAGCGCCGCGCCCTCTTCCACTTGTAAGCTCAGCTCGTCCTGGCTGCGCACCGTCCTGCCAGTGTATGCCGGCGGCGTCACCCGCACCTGTACCGACCGGATCCCGACCGGCGCCAAAGGAACACCAGCCGCCTTGCCGGATACATCGACCCGACCTGCCCTTGCCCGTTCTACCCGCGGAATGACGGCGCTCACCACAAGGGCAAGCACCACCCAGCCCAATGCCCGCAGCAAGGGGATGCGCAAAGGCCGAGGCAGGGTCAGCCCACGGAACCGGACTTCCACCCGCGCCGCCTGCAGCCGCTCCAGCCCATTGAGCTCCGCCGCCGGCCGCAGCAGCAACGCGCAGCTTTCTTCCAGCTCCGGCAGCCGCCGGTCCAGGTAAGCCGCTATATCGGCCAGGCCCAACCGCCACAAGGGGAACAGCCATAAGGCAGCCGCATAACAGCCTCCCAACGCGAATAGGCCCGTCCACCACGGCCAGCCCCACACGGCATGCACGGCTGTCGTCAGCACAACGCTGACGGCCAATGCCAAAAGCCCGCAATAAAGCAGGCCCTCCATCCTCCACCGCCGTAGTAGCGCGCTAAGCTTTTCCCTTCCCATCCGCAAAGGCTTTTATCCGTTCCAAAAAAAACAAAAGAAATACAATGACCCATACCGCCGGCCGCAGATCGCTCACCACCTCGCTTCCCGCCTCCCGACTCCCGGCCATAGCTCCCGTCTCCACCGGCGCCACCTGCCTCGGGTCCAGCAGCCGCCGGTCCCTGTCGGCACGCTCTTCACCGAACAATCCCTGCAGCAGCACCGGCAGACGCCCGCTCCACACCAGGTCGCCCCAATTGGCATCCAGCCGGCTATAAAAAGTATATACCTGCCCCTCTCTCGTCAGCACGCCGCGCCCATAGCCATCCTTCCACACCGCCTCGCCTGCCGTCGCTCCGGTTATTTCCTTCGTCAGATGTATGCCGCTCATCCAGGTCTTCAGCACCCGCTCCTTCCCTTGCGCATACCGCCAGATATACCGGTATCCTGTAATCGCCGGCAAAGGCTTCGCCGACAGCCAGAACAGCCACCCGCCGTCTCCTTCCTCCATCGGCCTCCCTGTCATCTGCCGCAAGGCCCTGAGCGCCGCCTGCACATATTTCCCGTCGGCGCGATAGGCGCCATCGGCATATATCCTGTATCGCAACACCCCTGTATCTACTTTGATCCCCTCATACTCTACCCCTCTACCCGGCACCACACGGCGCTGCCAGCTCGTCCCCGTACTACGGCTGCTTCCCTCCAGCACTTGGATGCTGTCTCCCGAATGCGTCCAGGCCGCCTGTATCCACCGGCTCGCACTATCCACAGGCGCATAGCTATACCAGTGAACGGCCCGCCCCGTAACCGGCCGCTCCCCGGCGAACCGGCTAGCCAGCCCGGGCGTAAAAACATAGAACGGCATTTCCGCCGGCGCTGATTTGTCCGCCCGGCTGAACCCCACCCAGTAATTTCCACTATCCTCCAACTCATGCCGCTCGTAGCCCGCTTTCAGCAAAGAGTCAACCAGCATAAAATACGGCCCCGCCGACCCACTGGTCAGCACCCAGCCCTTCCCGGAAACCACCCGCCTCGACCAGTAAGGATGCGCGAGCAGCAAAGCCAAGAACAACAGCAGCAGACAGCGCAGGATCAGCAGCCACCACTGTGTGATCCGCCGGCTCCACGCCAATCGCCTCGACGACTCCGTGAGCAGGGCGATGCTGCCGATCCGCAACACCTTACCCCGCCGCAGATTCCACAAATGCACGATCACCGGAACCGAGATCCCGGCCATAGCCACTAATCCTATTGGTTGAAGCAGGTGTAGCATCGGCTAGCCCGTCATTTGTTGTCTTTGCTTAAGGAAATCCCGCAGCGCCTGGTCCAGAGGTTGGTCCATGCGCAGCAGCTGGTATACGATCTGCCGGTCCAGTATCTGCATGCGTACCGCCGACAGCCATTGCTGCATCCGCTCCCGGTATTCATCCCGGTTATTACCGGGGCTCAAGGGCATCCGCTTGCCCGTCTCCAGGTCCTCGACTTCGGTCCACGCGCCATAGTTACCCTCTATCTCATTCTTTCCCATGATATGGAATACGATGACCTCATGCCGCAGCGAAGCCAGCAGATCCAGTAAACCACCGATCTCCCCATCCGCTTCGTATAGATCGGTGATGAAGATCAGCAGCTCTCGTTTCTGCTCGCCTAGAAAGATATGCCGGTAGTCAATGGGATCGCCCATCTTGCCATCGGTCTCGACAGCCTCCAACTGGTGGAACAACCTGGCCAGGTGCTGCGGATCTTTACGTGCCGGCAGAGAGAAGACCTGCCCCGAACGGAAGACGTATAGCCCCAATGCATCTCCCTGTTGGTTGCCCAGCCACGCCAACGCGGCCGCAAGGTGACGCGCAAGATCGATCTTGGAGAAGCCGCCGTCCCGGTGATCCATCGACCGGCTCGCATCTACCAGCAGGCGGATGGAAATGCTGGTCTCTATCTCAGATTCGCGGATATAATACCGGTCCGACCGCGCGTAGCGCTTCCAATCCAGCCAGCGCAGGTCATCGCCGGGCTGATAACTTCGATATTGACTGAATTCCAGCCCCGGACCCTTTACCTTGCTTCGGTTAATGCCGGTCATAAAACCGTCTACCGTCCGGCGCGCGGCCAGCCACAGGTCTTTGATGGCTATCACATCCTCCCATCTCATTTGAACACCCCTCCGGCCCGATGCACTGCCTTCAAAAGATGCCGCGTCACGTCATCGGAGCTGATGGCTTCCGCCTCCGCCTTGAAATTCAGCAGCACCCGGTGCCTCAGCACCGGCAACGCCATGCCATGGATATCTTCCTCCACTACGGCATAACGCTGATGGAATAAGGCCCGCGCCTTGGCCGTCAGGATCAGGGCCTGCCCCGCACGGGGACCCGCCCCCCATCGCACCCACTCCTTCACATAGGCATGCGTCGTCGTATCCGGACGGGTGGCCCGGATCAGCTCCGCCACATAGCGCACCAGATCCTCGCTGATGCTGACTTCCCGCACCAACCCCTGCAGCCGTATGATCTCCGGACCGCCTAGAACGGCCTGGACCGCCGGCCGCTTCGTCCCGGTGGTATGACTCAATATGGTCGTCTCCTCTTCGGCGCTGGGATAGCCGATCTTTATATATAGCAGGAAACGATCCAGCTGCGCTTCTGGCAGGGGATATGTTCCGGCTTGCTCAATGGGATTTTGCGTGGCGAGTATGAAGAAGGGCCTGTCCAACGGGTAGGTCTGACCGCCATAGGTGACCTCGAATTCCTGCATCGCTTCCAGCAAAGCGGACTGGGTTTTGGGCGGCGTCCTGTTGATCTCGTCGGCCAGCACGATGTTGGCAAATAACGGCCCCTTGTTGAACTTAAAGAACCGCCGGCCTGTAGTATGATCCTCTTCCAGGATCTCCGTGCCCAGAATATCCGTCGGCATCATGTCGGGCGTGAACTGTATGCGGCGGAAAGAAAGGTCCAATGCTTGCGAGAGCGTCCGCACCATCAACGTCTTTGCCAGCCCCGGCACCCCTTCCAGCAGGCAGTGGCCGCCGGCCAGCATGGCCACCAGCATCTCTTCTACAATGACCTCCTGGCCCACGATCACCTTTCCGATCTCTTGCTTCAGCTGGGTTAATTTTCTCAATAGTGATTCCACTTGACTTTCAACGATGTCCAACTCCGAACGATTTACAGGTTAAAAAATATGCGGCAAACAAAATCGTGCAGATAATTGAAGGAAATTAAAGAATAATTGCCCAACTTTAAAAAAATTATATGACCGGTGAATCGATACCTGGAAGAAAAGTTTACGTTCATGCGATTCCGCTACCGGTCGGGCGACTGGGATACGGACCAGCGGATGCCATCCAACCTGCTGAATTCACTCATCGAATACACCACCATCCCGGTCAACTTGCAGGAGAAGGTCCTCGACCTGGACAACGCGGACATCTTCCGCTACCCATTTGCCTATCTCAGCGGACATAAGCTGGTACAGTTCGATGCACAGGAAGCCGCCAATTTTCATAACTACGTACTGAACGGAGGCTTCGTCTTCGCCGACGATTGCAACCATGATATAGACGGGCTCTTTGCACGCTCCTTCGAAACCCAGATGGCCGCCCTCTTCGGCCCTTCGGCCCTCCAAAAGATCCCCAACACCCACGCGATCTACAATGCGTTCTTCCATTTCGAAAAAGGTCCGCCCAATACTACCTTCGAGCTCAATGGCTGGGGAGACGACCTGGTGCACGACTACCTTAAGGCAATCGTCATCAACGGTCGCATCGCAGTGCTGTATAGCAATAAGGATTATGGTTGTGAGTGGGACTACGATTTTCGTAACAAACGCTTTCTTGCAGAGGACAATACAAAGCTCGGAGTAAACATTATATTATACGCCCTAAATACCATCGCCACCGCAAAATGATCACTTCGGCGCACGCTTCCTGACCATCCGCACCAACATCCCCGGCGCCCACCGGTTCAACACCAACGCCATGAACTCCCCGCTCCGCTTCCCGATATAGGCCTCGTTCGCGCCGCTGCCAATCTCCCGCAGCATCTTCCGCGCAGCCTTGTCAGCAGACAACCCCAGCTCGATATCCTTCGAAGGCTTCCCAAGGTTGGTCCCATCCCCCGATAAAGCATTTTGTGAGATATTCGTCCGGATATACCCCGGCGTCAGGATCGTCACCCGGATATTCATGGGCGATACTTCCGCCCGCAAAC
>JAMFRX010000019.1 GCA_026224995.1 Puia dinghuensis | reverse complement strand
TAGCATGGAATTTAATAGATCAATTTACGATGAATTTCGTAAATGTCTCGTTAAAATTATTGGGAGGGCAAAAAAAAAGCCCCGATGTGGAAACAACGGGACTTCGGTATTTGGATCTGATTAGTGTCGTTAATTGAGTTATAAAGATAGACTTTGAAATGAATTCTTAATCAAAAAATAATAATTTTTTTTTTAATGCAGTTCGACAGTCTCTGGGTTATGCAGTTCGACAGTCCCTGGGGTCCGGGTCAGGCTGGTGGCGGCGTCCCGGGCGGTGATCGTTTTTTCTATTGCCTTCCCGTGCCGGGCAAGACCGCCGTCGCGGGTGTGGAAGAGCGATGCCAGGCTAGGGGCGATCACCAGAGAAACGATCGACATCAGCTTGATCAGGATATTCATGGACGGGCCCGAGGTATCCTTAAAGGGGTCGCCCACGGTATCTCCCGTTACGCTGGCCTTGTGCGGATCGGATTTCTTATAATGAATTTCTCCATTGATCTCCACGCCTTTTTCAAACGATTTCTTCGCGTTGTCCCAGGCTCCGCCGGCATTGTTCTGGAAGATACCCATCAGCACTCCGCAGACGGTGGCGCCGGCCAGGAAGCCGCCGAGGGCTTCGGGTCCGAGGATAAAGCCGATGATCAGGGGAGAGCAGATGGCGATGGCGCCCGGCAGGATCATCTTCTTAATAGAAGCCTCTGTACTGATAGCCACGCACTTGTCGTATTCGGGCTTGCCCGTTCCCTCCATGATCCCGGGGATGGTCCGGAACTGGCGCCGGACTTCTTCCACCATGGCCATGGCCGCTTCGCCTACTGCCTGGATGGCCAGGGAGGAGAAGATAAAAGGGATCATGCCGCCTACGAAGAGGCTGGCCAATACCTTGGCTTTGTAGATATCAATTCCCTTAATGCCGGCTACGCCGACGAAGGCTGCGAAGAGGGCGAGGGCCGTGAGGGCCGCGGAGGCGATGGCGAATCCTTTGCCGGTGGCGGCCGTGGTATTGCCTACTGCATCCAGCACGTCTGTCTTTTCGCGAACTTCCTTGGGCAGCTCGCTCATCTCGGCGATGCCGCCGGCATTATCTGCGATGGGGCCGAAGGCGTCGATCGCCAGCTGCATGGCCGTCGTGGCCATCATCCCGGCTGCGGCAATTGCCACGCCATAGAGACCGGCGCAAGCGAATGAGCCCCAGATGCCGGCTGCCAGCACGAGTGTCGGCAGGAAGGTAGACTGCATGCCCATGGCGAGACCGCCGATGACGTTGGTAGCATGGCCGGTACCGGACTGGCGGATAATGCTCAACACCGGCTTTTTGCCCATGGCCGTATAGTATTCGGTGATGATGCTCATGAGGGTGCCCACCACCAGACCTACTCCAATGGCGCCCAGGACGCCCCATTTGGTGAACTCGAGGCCGCGCAGGGTCATCGTTTCGGGTAAGATATAATATACCAGCCCTATGCAGGCCAGCGCTGTCAGGATGATGGAGCCCCAGTTGCCCATATTCAAGGCCCTCTGTACAGTAGAGGTATTGATGCTGGCCGTTTCGCTGATCCGGACGAAGAAGGTACCGATGATGCTGAAGATAATGCCAATGCCTGCGATCAACATCGGCAGGAGGATCGGGGCCATGCCACCGAAATTGTCATCGGATATCGTTTCCTGGCCCAGCACCATTGTTGCCAGCACGGTGGCTACATAGCTGCCGAAGAGGTCAGCGCCCATGCCCGCTACGTCCCCTACGTTGTCACCGACATTGTCCGCGATGGTGGCCGGATTACGGGGATCGTCTTCGGGGATGCCTGCTTCCACCTTGCCTACCAGATCGGCGCCAACGTCGGCAGCCTTGGTGTAGATGCCGCCGCCGACGCGTGCGAAGAGGGCGATGGATTCGGCTCCCAGCGAAAAGCCGGTGAGGACTTCGATGGTGGTCCGCATCTCTTCTGAATTGACGCTTTTATCAGCTGCGAAGATGGCTTTCAAAATGATGAACAGGCCGCTAAGCCCAAGGATGGCGAGACCTGCTACGCCCAGTCCCATGACGGATCCCCCGGTGAAAGACACTTTGAGGGCCTGGCTGAGGCTGGTACGGGCGGCATGCGCCGTGCGCACGTTGGCCTTAGTGGCGCTGCGCATCCCGATGTATCCGGCCGTCGCGCTTAATACCGCTCCTATGATAAATGCCAGCGCGATGGACCAGTGAGAATGAGGGTTACTGTTGCCCATAACGGCCAGCAAAAGCGCCGCTATGATGACAAAATAGGAGAGGATCTTCCACTCTGCTTTCAGGAAGGCCATGGAGCCTTCGGCGATGTGCTGAGCGATCTCCTGCATCCGGGCGTTTCCGGCATCCTGTTTGGATACCCAGGCAAATTTGATAAAGGTGTAGATCAGACCGACGGCTCCCAGAACGGGAACTAAGTAAATCAATTTGTCCATAAATAGTTTGAGCCTTAAGCCGAGTTTTCATCACAGCAATCGTTCAATTATTGCGGATGGCTTAAGGGACGGCAAAAATAGGGGTAAAAAGTCAAATAATATGTGGGATGGTGTATAAAAGGAAAGGGACTATGTCTTTCGACATAGTCCCATGAATGAGAACATCGTCTGAACGGGTTTAGGGCCGTGGGTCGGGGTTCAGGGGCGACAGGTAGTAAGGGCCAAGAGCCAATGGGGTCAAGGGGTCAAGGTCAAAATCAAGGGTCTGTTAGGGGTTTAGAGGTCCGGTTGTATGGTAATGATTTCGAATTGTATGCCAAGATGTAATATATTGTTAATCAATTGGTTGACTGGCTACGCGGGCAGCGCTCCTTCCCAATTTTGGAATGTAAGTCCCGAAAATGAAACGGCCCCTACTTTTTACGGTAGGGGCGGTTCACTTTTTTGTAGAAGAACCTGTAAGCCTGAAAAAACTATTAAAACTAAAAACCTTTAACTATTGATGGCCGTCAACGTGTCGGAAGGTAATATGTTTAGCGGTCTGGAATCGAAGTTTTTGTAAGAACTCTTTGATCTATACAATACTAAACGAATGCCAATCTGTAAAATGCTGAAAACAAGTGTTATCTAGCTCTGGTACTGGCCCAAACCTTCCCCGGATGGGAAAAAAATTCCTGTCGGAGGAATAAGGGGGTGGGAAGGCACAATTTCGGGGGAGATTAGTCGTTTCCTAAAGGTCCATCAATCCAATATCTCTTAAAAACTAATACTAAGCCCTATGACCCCGTACATACGGAATAATCAGAACCACCTGGCCGAAGAGCACCGCCGTTTCGAGAATTACCTGCTCCAGGAAAGCCGAATCGCCCTGCTGAAGATACAGAGCTGGCAATTTGCCATGAAGACCCCGGAAGTGGGGGTGCACTATCAGCAGGAAGCTACGGACATGGTTAAAAAGTCCCTCCTGAGTTTTGTCCCCAATAGTTTTGTCCTGAGCGAAGAAGGTTATTACTTCAAGCCGATCTTTAATTAAGATCAGCTCCTGGAAGGATCATAGCATTCCTTTAGCTCCTTTTCCGAATAGCTCAGGTTATATTGACTGAGCACGTCGGCAGGCACTCCATTCCACTGATTGGGCACGTTGCCCATGTAGCCGACATCTTTTACCCCGATCTGCGAGGTATAGAAGCCGCTGGCCGTAAGGTTGCGCATGAGGTTGAAGAAGGCTACGCCCTGGACCATTTCCGGCTTGGCCTTTCCCGGCCAGGCGATGGCGTCCACTATCTCCAGCTGCTGAGTGTTGGAGCAGTCTTTAAACGCTTTATCATAATGCTTGAGGCATTGCAGG
>JAMFRX010000140.1 GCA_026224995.1 Puia dinghuensis | reverse complement strand
GGCATCCCTGGCAGTGAGGGCCAATCAGACGGCCGATCCGCGGTTGTTCGTGAATTGTCTGCAGCCCTGGGTGGATAGTGCGATCAATTCGCCGTCATCGACCTGGGTGCCGGGCACGTATCCCACGTCCGGCTGGATCCCCGTGTCCAGGCCTTCGGGAGCGATAAATGCGAATGTCTATTCGTGGAGCTTCCGGAAGTATGCGCCCATCTTCAGCAATGTCAACAGTGTTCCTGGCGGCCAGGCCGACGGGGCGAATATCTATCTGTTACGGTTAGCCGATGTGTACCTGCTGTATGCGGAGGCCTGTATCAATACCAGCGACAACGTGGATGGCCTGGAATACCTGAACAAGGTGAAGCGCCGGGCCTATGGGTATGCGGTGAACGCGCCTTCGGCGGTGGATTATGCCAGCCTGACGGCGCCTACTGCTGCCGCGGCAGCCGGTGATCCGGTGCTGGGCAACAACCCGCTCTATTATGAAAGATGGGCGGAGCTGTTCAATGAGGGACATTGGTGGATGGATGTCTGCCGCTGGCATTTGGGGGCATCGGAGGCGGCGTTCTATGGGGCGGACAATGCCGGGCCGTTGACTTTCCCGGACAAGTCCTATGCATGGCCTATTCCCTTGCAGGAGATCAATGCAAATAGTAAAATAGCTAACCAGCAGAACCCGGGATATTAGAACTGGTGAAAGCCGTTGCTGACTCGCGTCACCGACCATTCAAACAGGGGGAAAACGAAATAGACCAAGTTTTCCCCCACTTTTTTACTACAATATGTATATTTGACACATACGATCCGTTCGGGCAGTGGGGCTGCGCGGGCCGTATCCATTCAAAACTGGATCATATGCTTCAGAAGTTCATTGCTTGCTCTTGCTTATTTTGCTTTTCTTACACGCTTCGCGCCCAACAAAACCAGACCGCTTCGTTGGGAAAAGTTCAGCTTAATTTTTCTCTCGACAGGGATGGGAGTCCCAATTATTCCGTAGACTACGGCGGTAAGCCTGTTGTCCTGTCTTCGCGGCTAGGGTTTACCTTAGCGGAGGACAGCACTTTTTACAGAGGTTTCCAGGTGCGCGGCGTCGAGCGGAAGTCCACGGATACGGTATGGCAGCCGGTGTGGGGGGAGACCCGGGAGATCCGGGACAAGTATGTTGAGATGACCGTTCATTTACAGGAGGCGGCATCCGGAAAGCTGCTGGATATCGTCTTTCGAATTTTTACCGATGGGGTAGGGTTCCGGTATGTCTTCCCGCGCCAGGATGGGCTGCGGTACTTTGTGGTGTCCGACGAGCTGACCCAGTTCCGGATGGCCGGAGATCATAAGACCTTCTGGATCCCCGGGGACTACGATACGAATGAGTATCCTTATACCACTTCCGCGCTGAGCGCGATCGACAATGCGGCGCTGGTGGCTTCTTCGACGGCTATTGCCGTGAGGGTGGCGCCGGACAGGTATGCCGTGCAGACGCCATTGATGATGAAGAGCGCGGATGGGCTGTATATCAATATTCATGAGGCGGCGCTGGTGAACTATCCCGCCATGCAGCTGCATATGGATGCGGCCACTCTGACGCTTTCGGCCCGGCTGGTTCCCGACGCTGTCGGCAACAAAGCGTATGTGCATGCTCCCTTTTCTACGCCCTGGAGGACGATCATCGTGAGCGACAAGGCGGCGGATATCCTGAGCTCGAAGCTAGTGCTGAATTTGAATGAACCATCGAAGCTTGCCACCACGGACTGGATCCATCCGATGAAATTCGTCGGGATATGGTGGGAGATGCAGACGGGCAAGGGAACCTGGAGCTATTCCGATTATGCGGACAGCCTTTCCGCTTCGGGCGGGCTTATCCCCAGCGGCCATCACAGCGCCAATACAAAGAATGTCGAACGCTATATAGACTTTGCGGCCAGGAACCACATAGGCGGAGTGCTGGTAGAAGGTTGGAATGTGGGTTGGGAAGACTGGTTTGGTAACTGGAAGGAGAATGTCTTCGATTTTGTGACGCCCTATCCCGATTTCGATATCAGGGCCATTACGGCCTATGCGGCAGGCCATGGGGTAAAGCTGATCATGCACAATGAGACTTCGGGTTCCGCGACCAACTACGACCGGCAAATGGATACGGCCTTCCGGTTCATGACGGCGTGGGGCTATGGGGCCGTAAAAACGGGCTATGTCGGCAAGATCATCCCGCGGGGCGAGCATCATGACGGGCAGTGGATGGTAAATCATTATATTCGGGTAGCGGAGAAGGCGGCGCAGTATCACGTGATGCTGGATGCGCATGAGCCGGTACGGCCTACGGGACTGCAGCGGACCTATCCGAACTGGATGGCCTGCGAGGCGGCGAGGGGGAATGAATACAATGCTTTCGCCGATGGGAATGCCCCGGACCATGAGACGATCCTGCCGTTTACCCGGCTGATGGGCGGCCCGATGGATTATACGCCTGGCATCTTCAGGATTCGCGGCTATTCCAGCGTGCCGGGCCGGCAGGTGCATACCACCCTGGCTAAGCAGCTGGCCCTCTACGTGACGATGTACAGTCCTTTGCAGATGGCGGCCGATCTGCCGGAAAATTATGAAGCGCATTCCGATGCCTTTCAGTTCATCCGGGACGTGCCGGTGGATTGGGACGATACGAAGGTGCTGGAAGCCGAGCCCGGCGATTACCTGACGATCGCGCGGAAGGAGAAGGGGGCGGCCAACTGGTATCTGGGCGCTATTACGGACGAGAACGCGAGGACCATGAATGTGGCGCTATCATTCCTGGACAAGGGAAGGAAATATAAGGCTGTTGTTTATAAGGATGGGGCGGGCGCCGACTGGAAACAGAATCCGGAGTCGTATGCGATCGAGACGCTGACGGTGGATAGTCAATCGAAACTGGTGGTGAAGCTGGCGCCGGGCGGCGGGGCGGCGGTGAGTATTGTGGCGTTGTGAATGCCTGGCTAAAAACAACCTTAAATATGAAACAGCTTAGGAAAATTTGGATGGCCAGTATTCTACTGACCCTTGTAGCTCATTACGGGCATGCCCAGCAAGCTCCCGCAGGGCGCGACGGTCAGCATGATTTCGATTTCCATTTTGGCAAATGGAAGACGCATATTCAACGATTGCCGCACCCGCTAAGCGGTTCGACTGCCTGGGTAAAAATGGAAGGTACTGTCGTTGTCCGAACGATCTGGGATGGCCGGGGCAATCTGGAGGAAATAGAAGCCGACGGCGCGGACGGGCATTTTGAAGGCACTACGCTGTTCTTATACAACCCCGGGTCCCACCAGTGGAGTCAGACATTTGCCAGCAGTGCATCGGGAGTTCTTGGGGCGCCTGAGATAGGGGAATTCAAAAACGGGCGGGGGGAGGTATATAGCCAGGAGGTGTATAATGGCAGGACCGTTTTGGTCAGAGGCACCTGGTCTGAAATTAAGGCCGATTCGCACCGGTTTGAACAGGCGTATTCTGATGATGGGGGCAAGACATGGGAGACCAATTTTATAGCTAACCTTGAGCGGGATAAATAGTCTTACACCGTTTTTATCTCCATGATCCGTTGTTCGAATTCCTCGTTGGGGACGGTCGACTTGTTCTTGATGCGGGTCTTGTACGTATTGATCGTGTTGACGGAATATTCCAGGATGCTGGCTATTTTTTCGTTCTCATGGATGCCCATGCGGATGAGGGCGAAAATTCGGAGGTCTGTGTTTAGGAATTCCTGTTCTTTAAGCTGGATCTTATCTTCTTCGGGGAAGAGGTCATTGAACCGCTGGATGAAATCGAGGAACAGCTTCAGGAAGACCTTGTCGAAATTCCGGAGGAGCTCTTCCCTTTCCTTTTTTAGATTGGTGCTGTTGACCAGCGCGATGATATCGTCCCACTTGCGGTAGGCGATCTTTTGTTCGAGGGATCGCTTGAACTTTTCGATCCGGGCGAAGGATTCCGAGTCGGCGTTGAAGAAGTAGCCGATGTATTCCTCTTTTATCTTATTGGCTTCCGAGAGCTTACTATTGGTGTCCAGCAGGCGCTGATTGATGGCTTGCTCCTTGATATGGGCTTCCGTGATGATGCGCTGGGCCACTTTAAGGCGGTTGACCTGCCGGAAGACGGTGATGGCCAGTACGATGACTACCAGGAGCAGGAAGGTAGCGATAATGGACCAGGTGACGAAGATGGTCTTCTGCTCTTCCACCCGGCTGACCTTTTCGCCTTCGATAAGGGGTAGGATGGCGCTGACCTGTACTTTTCGTTGGCGGGCGCCGTAGAAGACGGCATTGTGGATAGCCGTTTCGATATAGGAGGAGGCATTGCGGACATCTCCTTTTTTGTAGAGTAATTGCGCGAGATTGAAGATCGCCGCCGTTTCTTTTGTCGAGGTCTGGATATCGGCTATGGCCGCTGTGATGAGCAAAACGATGGCGCTGTCGGGCTGGCCATTAAAGATATAGATATCGCTTAGTGTAGAGGTGGTGACCGCCAGCTGGTGCAGGGTGAGGTCCGGCCGGCTGAGCAGCTTTTTGAATCCGGTGAGGGCCTGCATCCGCTTGCCGGATTTGATGTTCAACAGGCCGGTATAATAAGAATAATTGAAGGAGCCCGGCGGATAGAGCTGCAGGGCGGAGTCCATATAGGCGTTACCCTTGCGGCTATAGTCGGGTGTATTGTAGTTGTCGTTGTCGAAATCCCCCAAATCATAGTAGTACCTGCCCATCAGGGAATAGTATTCCGCCTGCAGGCTGTCCGGTGCGCCGCGGACGCTGATCTCGTTGAGCGAGTCCAGGGTCTCTTTGAACATGCCGGAGGAGAGCAGGCAGAAGCCGAGCTTCAGCCGGGCGTAAGTTGCGCGTACAGGATCTCCTAACTGCAATGCGGTTGCCTGGAGCAGACGAGCGTAGGCGAAGGCGGAATCGTAATTGAAGACTTTATATTCTTCGTAAAGGCTCAGGTAGCCATTGAAGAGGGCGGGCAGATCGCTTTTTTCAGTCGCTGTAAGGGCGGTCCTTAAATGCTGGATGGATCTGTATTTCGCGGAATCGTATTTGGCGGAGGCTTCTATGGCCTGGTTAAGCCTGGTGAGCTCGGTATTATCCTGGCAGCGGGCGGTCAGGAAAAATGACAAGGTTGAAGTGAGGAGCAGTATCCGGCTGAGCACGTTTAGATAGTCGATTTTGGTGCTCAAATATATCTATAAAAAAAAAGAAGCCCAGATAAAAATCCAGGCCGTTGCTAAAATCCAATATCCTATTAAAAGCCGTTTTATAGATTGCAAATTATGGTCCAGTTGATTTTAAACGGAGGAGAGGAGGTTTGGGTGTGGAAATGAGGAAATTTTGTGGAGCAAAATCCTCAGAAAGAGGAAAAAAATGGCCCCGCGAATACGCGGGGCCTTGGTATAGGATGGTGTACTGGTGTGCGTGGTGAGCAACGGCGCGGGGGTTATTCTTTTGTTTTTTTGGTATATACATCCCAGGCATCGGAACCGCTGGAGCGGAGCGTCATGGATGAGTCGGCGTTTTCGAGGGTGATATAATAAGCGTTGGT
>JAMFRX010000139.1 GCA_026224995.1 Puia dinghuensis | reverse complement strand
CGTATTCGATGAGCTTACCGTTGTAGTAATCCGGCAGGCGGGTGGAATCCGGGAACAGGTCGGTATAATAGACCGGGCCGGCCATGGCATTGCGCCCACCCGTACCTACTTCGGGGAAATCCGGGGATGGGCCATAAGGATACCACACGAAAGCGGGTTGTGCCGGCGGCAGCTCGCGGATACCGGTGTTATTGCGGGAGTCGTTGATCGGATGTTCCGGGTCGAAGGCCGGCCCGCTTTTTCCCGTCGCATAGTCGTATTCGTGATAGGCGTAGTTGTTACCAACGAATAGCGGCCAGCCAAAAAAACCGGCTTTGCGGGCCTGGTTCAATTCGTCATAACCACGGGGCCCGCGGGTGGCAAAGCTGTCGTCGTTGGCATCGGGACCTACTTCGCCCCAGTAGAGATAGCTATTCTTCTGGTCGACGGAGATGCGGTAAGGATTGCGGTCGCCCATGACATAGATCTCGGGTCTTGTCTTGGCGGTGCCTTTGGGGAACAGGTTCCCCTCCGGGATATCGTAGCTGGCATCGGGGTTGACCTTGATCCGCATGATCTTGCCGCGAAGATCATTGCTGTTGCCGGCCGAGCGGCGGGCATCATACTGCTGATGGCCGGGTACATCATTTAGCGGGGCGAAACCATTGTTAACGTACTGCGCACCCTTTTCGTCAAACGGCGTCGAGTTATCCCCGGCAGACAAATACAATAATTTATCCGGTCCAAAAGCGATCGACCCACCCGTATGACAGCAGATCTCGCGTTGCGCCTTTACTTCCAAAATGGTTTTCTCCGTCGCCTTATCCAGCGTATCATTTTTAAAAGTAAACCTTGACAACCGGTTGACCGAGCTGTCCGCGGGGCTGTAGTAGATATACACATAGCTATTCTGTGCATAGTCCGGGTCTTTGGCGAGGCCCAGCATGCCTTCCTCTGCATTTACGCCGGGGGTATGTAGAGTTTTGAAGTACACATCGAGGTAGCCTACCTGCTTTACTTTTTTTGTGTCGTTTTTATAGAGCTTGATCCCGCCCCGGCGCTCGAGGATGAGCACATCGAAATTGGGAAGGATGGTCATTTCCGTTGGTTCGTACAATTGCCCGTTGAAGAGCTGTGTTTTGACAAAACGGTCTTCATCCGGCGGAATGGGCGAAGTCGCCCTGGCATAGTCCAGCTCATTGTTACCGCCTATGGCATATTTGATACCGGCGAGGATATGTTTGAGATAGTTGTCTTCGGCGTAACTTTCGTCAGTATGGCCGAGTTCGGTATACCAGGCACGGCCGCCATCGTATTCATGGTACCAGGCCATAGGGTGATTGCCCATCTTGTGGCCGCCCTTATAGCTGGTTTCGTCGATGGTGAGGAGGACGTGGACGTCTTTGTTTAATTTCTTATAGCTGTAGAACTCGTCCGTTCTCGTCCATGGCTTCGGCAGGAAACGCGTGGCATCATTATTCGAATCCACGACATTGATAATGCCCTGCTGTATGTTGGGAAAGCTGTCATGGATACCCGGATGGTCCAGGAAATATCCACCTACCAGGCGGCCATACCAGCCCCAGTCATATTCCGCATCAGCCGCGGCATGGATGCCGACAAATCCGCCACCCGCCTGGATATATCTCTCCAATGCTACTCGTTGTCTGTAATCCAGCACATCACCTGTGGTGCTGAGGAAGACGATGGCGGCATATTTCTTCAGGCTGTCATCCGTGAACCAGGTCGCATCGGTGGTGGTATCGACATCAAAACTGTTCTGACTGCCGAGCTTTTGGATGGCGATTTTGCCTACGGCAATGGATTGATGGTGGTAGCCGGCGGTCTTGCTAAATACGAGGACTCTGGGCTTACCGGGGTTTTGGTGGGAGCAAGCGGGCAGGAGCAAGGCGAAAACGACTACTGCAAGCAAGCCTTTTGTTATGGACTTCATGCCCATAAGGTACGGATTTTCCATAAGTTACGAAAATGCAATCGATTGTTTTTATTGAGCCGTCGAATATATGCCGCGCCAATTCGTCTATTCCAGCAATCTCAGGAATTCCACCAGGCCGATGGCTTCGGCTTTGCCTCCGAGGGGAAAACGCTCCATTCCACTATAGACTACATATTTCGCGGTGGCGCCGATATCTTCGGCGGCGGTATAAAAACCTGCGGATGGAACGGGGGCTGCAGACCGCTTGACCTCGACTGCCCAGACCTGGCGCCTGGGCCCTTGCAGCACAAGATCGATTTCGGATTGCGAAACGGAGCGGTAATAGCTATACTGCCATTTGCCGGAGAGCTGGCCAATGATCGTTTCCAGCACGAAACCTTCCCAACTGGCCCCGGCGACAGGATGACCAAGGAGGCTGTCGAAATCGGAAATGTTAAGCAGCTTGTGCAGCAGACCGCAATCACGCAGATAGACCTTTGGAGACTTGACCAGCCGTTTCTTAGTATTGCCTGACCAAATGGGGATCTGCCGGACCATATAGAAATCCGTGAGGATATCCAAATAGGACTTAATCGTCGGATGAGTGACTTCGAGGCTTCTGGCCAACTCCGAATAGTTCACCTGCTGGCCGTGGTAATGCGCGAGCATAGTCCAGAACCGCTTCATCTTTGTTGCCGGGATCTGCGGACCCATCAGCGGGATATCCCGTTCGACATATGAGCTGATAAAATCGTTGCGCCATTCCCAGCTCTCGTCGTCGCTCGGCGCCAGATAGCTTTTCGGGAAGCCGCCGCGAAGCCATAGCTTGTTTGGGGTGAATCCGCTCGGGTCGTTCCGGTAAATCTCCGAAACGGAAAACGGGCTTAGCTCCAGGTACCGGATCCTGCCGGCCAGCGTCTCGGAAGAATGCTGTAACAATTCCCGGGACGCCGATCCCAATAGCAGGAATTGGCGCGCCGGCTCCCCGGCACGGACCCGGATGTCCACTAGCCCCCGCAGGATGCGGAACAGGTCGGGTTTACGCTGGACCTCGTCGATAATCAAAAGTTGGCCGTTGAATCTGCGCAGATAGTCTTCGGGCTCCTGTAAGCGGCTCAGGTCCGAATCCAGCTCAAGATCAAGATAGGTCGCTTTTTTTTCCAGGCCCTTCGCCAATTGGAGCGCAAGCGTGGTCTTGCCTACCTGGCGTGGCCCTAGGAGAGCGACAACCGGCATACTGGCAAGTACCTTTCCCAGGTTTTCTTCTAAATCGCGTTTAACCATTGTGATTTCTGAAATCCAGACTTTCAATTATCACAAAAATAGGCCAAAAAACATGAAAATTGAAATTTAAGATCACAAACCTGTGCTGGCATAATAAATGAGGAAAGTATTCATTACAAAATACTTCGTTGTGGCAGCCGACCAAACAATTCCCGATCAGCACTGGAATCCATTTACCCAATTGACCCATTCGAGGCGTGACTTTCTTCGAAACGTCAGCGTTGCCGGTGCCGGCTGGGCTATCATACCCGATTTGAGTCAACGAGCCGGTCGAGACAAGCCAGGCGAATACATCGACCCGTCCACTCCCCGCATGGGCGTAGATTTTTTACTGAACAAGGAAAAAGTGCATCTCGATATCGACCCCAGGGTAACCTTGCTGGATGCCCTAAGGGAAAATTTGTCGATGCCCGGGACCAAAAAGGGATGCGATCGCGGGCAATGCGGCGCCTGTACCGTCCTGGTCAACGGCAGGCGTGTGAACTCCTGTCTTACCCTGGCCGGTCTTTGCCAGGGGGCCGAAATAATCAGCATCGAAGGACTCGCCGATGGAGACAACCTTCACCCCATGCAGGAGGCGTTTATCAAACACGACGCCTACCAATGTGGATACTGTACGCCCGGCCAGATCTGTTCGGCGGTCGGGTTACTGCAGGAAGGACATGCGCACACCGAGGCTGAAATTCATGAAAGCATGAGTGGCAATATCTGCCGTTGCGGAACCTACAATAACATCGTTGCAGCCATACAGGAAGTTCAATCCGGCATCGGCCATTCCAAAGCACATCAATCCTGATTATTCACTATGGAACCATTTACCATCCAGACTGCTTCCGATCCACACGCCGCCATCCAGGCCGTCGGCGCCACGGCTGGCAGCAAATACATCGCCGGAGGGACCAATCTTGTCGACCTCATGAAAATGTACGTCGAAACGCCGTCGGTACTGGTCAACATCAACGGCCTGGACCTTCAAAAGGTAGAGATTCGGCATGACGGCGGTGTCCGCATTGGTGCGCTTGTCAGGAACAGCGATCTCGCTCACCATCCCCTCATTGAAAAAAGATATCCCGTCCTTTCCCAGGCGTTGCTCTCCGGCGCATCGGCGCAGCTGCGCAACATGGCCACCACGGGCGGCAATATATTGCAGCGCACTCGTTGTCCCTATTTTTTCGATATCAGCTTCCCCTGCAACAAACGTACACCCGGTTCCGGCTGTTCCGCCATCAAAGGATACAATCGCCCCCATGCCATCCTGGGCGGAAGTGATCATTGCATCGCCGTCCATCCGAGCGATATGTGCGTCGCCATGGCTGCGCTCGATGCCAGCATCCACATAGAAGGTCCCGACGGCGAAAGGGTCATTCCCTTTGTCGATTTTCACCTGCTGCCCGGAAATACCCCCGAGAAGGAAACGCAGCTGAAACCGGGGGAGCTCATCACCGCTATAGACATCCCAAAGCTGCCGCGCTCCGCAAAGTCTCATTATCTCAAGGTACGCGATAGGGCCTCCTATGAATTTGCTCTGGCGTCCGCAGCCGTCGTGCTGGACATGGAAGACGGCAATATCCGTTCCGGGCGGATCGCGCTTGGTGGCGTAGGCACCAAACCCTGGCGCGCCACAAAAGCCGAGCAGTTGCTGAAGGGTCGTCCCACGCAAGAATTGTACAATACTGTCGCCGCTGCGGCCCTGGAAGGTGCCCAGCCACAGACGAATAACGAATTCAAAATAGAGTTGGCCAAACGCACCCTGATCCGTGCCTTGACCACTGTAGGAGGTATAGTATGAACGAACTCATCGGGAAACCAATAGACCGCGTAGACGGTCGCTTAAAAGTCACCGGCAAGGCACCTTACTCAGCAGAATTTCCGCTGAAGAACCTGGCCTATGGCGTCACCGTCCAAAGCACCATCGCCAGCGGGCGTATCCAATCCATCGACACGCACGCCGCCGAAACCCTGTCCGGTGTAATAGGCGTTATCACCTACAAAAACTCCATGAGCCTGCACACACTGACCGGAGGTAGTGATCCGGGACAGGGGAAGTTTGGTGAAAAGGACCTCCTGCCGCTTCAAAGCGATCGCATCTTCTACGACGGCCAGCATATCGCCATCGTCGTCGCCGAAACCTTCCAGATCGCCGAACACGGCGCATCCCTGATCAAGGTGGAGTACGAGGAAGAAAAACCAATTTACGAGATAGAGCAAGCCTTACAGGATGCGTACCAACCCGCTTCCGCCCTGGGCGGCGGTCAGGCGCAGACTCACCGCGGCGATGCGGACAAGG
>JAMFRX010000138.1 GCA_026224995.1 Puia dinghuensis | reverse complement strand
CGCCGTCCTGAGCGAGATCTATTACGACAAGGGCTGGAACGCCTTTATCGACGGCAAAAAAGCCGACTACCTGCGGGTAAATTATCTCCTTCGCGGGATACCTGTACCGGCCGGCAATCATACTATCGAATTCAAGTTCGCGCCTACTAGCTACAAGAATGGCGTAGCGATCGCCTTTTTTTTCAGCTGGATCGTCATTCTCCTGTTTCCCCTCGCATGGTGGGGCGAACGGCAAAAGAAAAAAGCCTCGGCTAAGGCCGTCGCATAAATGCCGCCTATGAAGCCCCTCAGTTTTATGATCATCACTTATAACCGACCGGACGACGCACTGGACCTGGCCGGTAACATCAGCCGGCTGGACGGGCTGGGTGAGCTGGTGGAGGAGGTGATCATCGTCAACAACCAGTCCACTGTCTCTTACCAGCCACTGGAAGACTTCATCGCCGCCCACCCTGCCATCCCTTTCCGGTATGTCGTAGCGTTCGAAAACCTGGGCGTCTCCCGTGGCCGCAACTATGCCATTTCGCTCAGCCGGGCCCCTATCCTCTTCTTTCTCGATGACGATGCGCTAATACGGAACAATGACGCGCTCCGGTATATCGTTCCAATCTTCGGGGGTACTGGTGCGTCGGAAGCCGATACCGTAACCCGCCCCGTCGGCATCGCCGCTTTCAAAGTCTACTATGCTTCCACGCTCCAGCTGCAGGAGAACGCCTTCCCCCATAAGCGGTTTGCGGAACGCAAGGACTGGCCGCATTTCGATACAGCCTATTTCTCTGGCTGCGCCCACGCCATCCGCCGGACGGTTCTCGATGAGGTAGGTGTTTACCCCGAGACCTTCTTTTATGGGATGGAGGAATACGATCTCAGCTACCGGGTGTTGGATGCCGGTTATTCTATCCGCTATGACGACCGCGTCTCCATCCTCCACAAAGAGTCGCCGGCGGGCCGGCTGATGCCGAGGGACAAGTTGCGGGGTATGTGGGTCAATAAAAGCAAAGTGGCCTGGAAGTATCTTCCCCTGCGGTATTTTTTCTCGACGGCGTTTCTATGGAGCCTGGAATATTTGAAGAAGAGCGGCTGGCATCCGGGAGGGTTCCTCCGCGGCTGGGGAGAGGTCTTCCGCATACCCCGTACGGAGCGGCGGTCGCCCGTAGGAAAAGCCTGTAGGGCATACCTGGAACGGGTAAAGGCGCGGCTAAGCTATTAAAGCAAAAACCCTTGCTGTGCAAGGGTTTTTACCTATAACTTATATACGGTTCTACCATTTGTCTACCTCTTCTCCCGTCGTGGCGGTGGGGTTGTGAGGGACATGGGTGCTATGGGGCGTATGGGTGACATGAGCTGGGGCGATGGGGGCAACGGGAGTATGCCGGGGCGTAACATCATCTTCCACGTCGTCGCTGATGGCGGCAGTTTCCTGGTAGCCACCTTCATTCTCCTGTACCGTGTCATGGTTGTAGGCGTCGAAGTCGAAATCCGGCATCAGCTCGGTCTTGACATAATCCACAGCCTCCGTCAACGCCTTCAGGAACTTGTTGAAGTCTTCCTTGTACAGGAAGATCTTGTGCCTGTCGTAACCGTCCTCGTTGAATTTCTTCCGGCTTTCGGTGATAGTAAGATAGTAATCGTTACTACGGGTTGCCCTCACATCGAAGAAATACGTCCGTCTTTTACCAGCTCTGATCCGTTTGCTGTAGACGCTTTCCATTCGTTTGTCGTTGTTTTCGTAAGCCACAAGTTTTTTTTTACAGTTGAGAATTTCTTATTAAGCAGTCACAAATATAGTATTGTTTTCGAATTAGCAAAATTTCCACAACATTTGTAGATACTAATTGAGGCGAATTTTCCACGGCGGGAAATGCAGGACTATCGGCTACGAAGCCGGGCTATCTTCAGCCTGTTGCTGCTCATAGAGATAGGTATAATATCCATTTAGAGCCATCAATTCCTGGTGGGTGCCCGATTCCACTATCCTACCCTCTTCCAGAACGACGATCCGGTCAAAATCAAACAGGGAGAAGATACGGTGGGTGATGATGATGGCGGTCTTATGCTGTAAATATTGGTATAGGTTACTCAGGATCTCTTTTTCCGTGCGCGCGTCTACGGCGCTCAGGCAGTCGTCGAAAACGATGACCTCAGGGTCTTTAATAAGGCCCCGGGCGATGGAGATGCGTTGTTTCTGTCCCCCGCTAAGGGTTACCCCCCGTTCGCCTATCATGGTTTCATAGCGCTGGGCAAACCCTTCGATCTCCTTGTCCACGCTGGCATAGCGCGCCGCCAGCCTTACTTTTTCCTCGTCGGGACGGTCCAGCCCAAACTGGATATTGCCTGACACAGTATCGCTGAACAGGAAGACGTCCTGGGGGACATAGCTGACCTGGCGGCGCAGGTCCTGCAGGTCGAAATGCCGCAGGTCCTTGCCGTCGATCAGTATCCTTCCTTTTCCTGGATCATACATCCGCAGCAGCAGCTGAGCGATCGTCGTCTTGCCGCTGCCGGTCCTGCCGACGATCACGACCTTCTCGCCCTTCTTTATCTCCAGGTTAAAATCTATCAGTGCATGGATACCAGTATTAGGATATGTGAAATCCACGCCCTGAAAGCTTATGTTTCCCTGTAGGGGTTGAAGAATGGCGCCGGGGGCGCTCTCGATGGCAGGCGGCGTATCCAGGAATTCGTTAAGCCGTTTCTGGGAGGCAGAGGCCCGCTGGACCATGCTTGCCACCCAACCGATGGCGCTCACGGGGAAGGTGAGCATGGTAATATAGATCACGAATTCCGTGATGGTGCCGATATCGGTATTATGCCGGCCATAGATGACATAGATACCGCCGATCATGATAGTGAGGAGGGTGCTCAGGCCGATCATCAGTCCCATAGAGGGAAAATAGATGGACTCCACCTTGGCCAGGTTGACGGCATTCTTGCGGTATTCCTCGCTATTGTGGCTGAAGAAGCGCAGCATAGCATTTTCCTGGACAAAGGATTTGATGACCCGGATGCCGCTATAGGACTCCTGGGCATTCGTCGTCAGGTTGCTCAGCAGCGCCTGGATGTGTTCGCTCCGCTGGTGGATGATGGTATTGACATAATAGATGGTGATAGCCAAAATGGGCAGGGGCGTCAGCACGTACAGGCTTAGCAGGGCGTCCTTTCGGAGCATAAAAAAGAGGCTGAAGGCAATAGTCACCAGCAGGTTCCCGAGATACATCATCGCCGGGCCGGTGTACATACGGACCCTGCTGACGTCTTCCGCCATCCGGCTCATCAGGTCACCGGTGGAGTGGGTCTTATAGAAATTGGTGTCCAGCTGCTGGTAATGGGCATAAACGTCTCTCTTCTGGTCATATTCTATATGCCGGCTCATCACGATGATCGTTTGCCGCATCAGGAACAGGAAACCGCCGCTTATCAATGCCAGCACCAGCAGGGTGATGCCGCAGATAGCCACCTTCCTGCCGAAGGAGGCGTGCCGGCTGTCCATGGCCCGGATGAACTTCCGTACCAGGATATCGTAGTTGGTGGTGTCTTTGGCGGCTATCGCCGCGGCCCTATTACCCCTTGGAGCCGCCTGCACCTGCCCTGCTCCAGCCGGCGCCCCGGGGGGGCTGACCACCCTATCCCGCAGCTCGCTTTCCACCGAGTTTACCACATAGCCCGTTATCTGCGGGGTCAGAATGCGGAAATAGTTGCTGAGGATGATAAAAACCATGCCCAACAAGAAACGCCAGCGATATTTCCAGAAATACTTATTGACTGCCTTTAGATGCTTCAAGCCAAATATTTATGCAAAAGTACGAAATGCCTAAAAATATTTGTCTGTTTAGCCAGAGACCCTAATTTTGCGCCCGGAGAGGTGGCAGAGTGGTCTATTGCGGCAGTCTTGAAAACTGTTGAAGGTTACACTTCCGGGGGTTCGAATCCCTCCCTCTCCGCAGATTGTTTATCTGATTTTGCTTAAAGCCTGTTAAACGTAGTGTTGACGGGCTTTTTGCTTTTTGGGGGTCGCCGAAGTTTACTTCGTTTTGCCCCATTTTCTCCCGTTTTCCATCGCGTAATTCGTGAGTCATCACGTTT
>JAMFRX010000137.1 GCA_026224995.1 Puia dinghuensis | reverse complement strand
GCACCAAGTATCCTGTTCATGCAGATACATTACTATTCGTTTTCAGAAGGGCATTAAACAATTTCCGTGTCCTCACCTTTCCGACCCTATTC
Source organism: Puia dinghuensis (assembly GCA_026224995.1). Lineage (GTDB taxonomy): Bacteria > Bacteroidota > Bacteroidia > Chitinophagales > Chitinophagaceae > Puia > Puia dinghuensis_A. The sequence continues at coordinate 4,821 of JAMFRX010000137.1, read as the reverse complement.
GCCATTTTTCGGAGCCTTACCGGATCCATTTCGCGGGCCTTTTCTTTTACCCTCTCCATCACTACCGACTGATCTTCCGCCAGATGCTCCAGGTTATTCACTAAGTCAACCAGTAGGAACTCACTCGTTAATTTGTTCGGAACATATGGCTTTCTAACGAACTGGAAGGACCTGTTCCCTAATTTGAATTCCCCATGCCGCTTGAGATTATAGACAAATCGGATGGTGTAGAGTTGGGTGGTGCCGACGCCAAGAGCATTATAATCGCTGGGTGAGGTTACTAAGAAATGATCATCTTTCAAAAACGCTTCAACTGTTGCATGTTCTTCTGCTGGCACTTTGCCGAAAGTACCCTGCGAGGGGACATAATACAGCCCTCCGGACAGTTTTTCCAACGTTCCATCCTTGACCAGTTCCTGTAAATGACGATCAACAGACTTGGACCATTGCTGCAGGTCAGCACGCCGATAGACCGCTCCAGGTCTTAGTTTCCTTTTCAATACATCAAGTTGTTCCACATTGCAAAGATAGTTTAAAGTTTAAATTTGAATGAATATTTATTAAAAAAACATGCACACCAGACAATATTTTACTGATTAACAATAATATATATCCGCACAAACGATACAAATATTGGAAAGAAAATTCAAGAAATCTGAGAGAGGCAGGTGAAAAATGTCCCGAAATAGCTCAGGTTTGCACGGTTTTTATTACACAACTACGACCAAATGCATGGATTTATATTGTTTTCATTTTGTCTGATTTTCGTGAAAGCACAAAGGTAAGCGTAACTTAAAAAGCGGAATAAGCCAAAACACCTTTTGTCTTAGCCGTTAATATACCGGTCGACGGGCGGTCGGGCGCCATTTTTCGCCGATCGGGTTTTAATGCTTATCTTAAGTGAACATCTGACAATGACCAATGCCGCTAAATTGCAAACGCCGTATTCTGCTAGTTGCCCTATTTTTTCTTTTTCATGGTTTTGCGGCTCCGGCCCAAAGCGGGGAGAACGGGCGTCCGAAGCTTACTCCCGAACAAGAGCTGGAAAAGCTTCCGAACGACTCGTCGCGGATCATTCCGATCTTCCGGATTGCTGCCTCTTATCTGTACAGCGATTCGGCGAAGACGATGTTTTACATCAACAAAGGGCTGGAACTGGCACGGAAATACAAGCGAAGCAAGTCTGTAACCGGCTTGCTGATGCTTTCGGTCCAGCTGTATGTTTCGCGGGGAAGATTTGAGCAAGCCATTCCTGTGCTCGAAAAGGCGGATAGCCTGGCGATAATCGATCACAATGACTACATGATCGCCGTTTATGAGGATGAGCGGGGTAACATCTGTAATGAGCAGGGTGATTATCCGGGAGCAATCTTGCACAATCTCGCTTCTTTGCGCTATGCAGAGAAAGCCAAAGATACGCAGCGGATCCTGGTCGGTCTGGTCAACATCAGTGTGGCGTACCAGAGTGAGAAGAACCATGAAAAGAGCATCGAATACGCGCAAAAGATCCTGCGCTATCCGTACAATGCCAGGAACGTCCTTGCTTTTACGAAGGCGCTGGAGATGATCGCGAGCGTCGATGTGCAGGAGCATCGGTACGCTCCGGCCCGGGATTCTTTGCTAAAGGCGTTGCGGTTGTATGCCGCTGAAAAGAACGTCAATGGCGTAGCCACCATTCACAGCGAACTGGTGTCGACCTATCCGGGCGATCCTTATCATCAGTTCGGGTATGCGCTGCCTGCGCAAGATCTTTGGGAAAGGTTGGGGAATTCCAATGGTTATGCGATCCTGAACCTGGACAATCTTGGGGGGATATATGCCTATCTGGCGAGGGTCAGGTCCGGACTGCTTAGGGACACCGCGGCGTTTTCGACACATGTCGTGTTAAATGGCCAGGAGACCGCCGCCTCGCGAGCCTTGAGGGAAGCTTCCCGCTTAACGCCGGCCGCTTTGCGGGAGAAAGCTCGTTCCTGGTATACGCTCTCGCTTGCGCGCGCTACAAAAGCGAATGATCGCGAGGGAATTATTCAGGCCTCCGACAGCCTGGCTGTCTTGGACGCTATGGATGGCCGCTTCAAAGACGCATTCAACTATTTGCACCAGCATGATGAGCTATACGATTCCCTTTTTTCGCAGGAAAATAAAAATTCCCTTGCGGGCGTCGAAGCCGACTATCGGGTCGAACTAAGTGACAAGCAGCTTCAGCTGAACAAGCTGGCCCTGTCCGATCAAATCAAGATAAAATGGCTGTTGCTTGGCTCATTGAGCCTGGTGCTGCTGGTCATGGTGTTGGTGTACCGGCAAAGCAGGCAGCGGAAAAAAAATATCGCCTCACTTTCGGCATTGAATGAACAATTGAATGCGGCGAACGAACAGCTTGGAGAAGCCAATCGTCAGCTGGCTGAGGCCAATGGGGTGAAAACGCGGTTCGTGGGTATCCTGAATCACGATCTTCGGGCGCCTGTTGCCAACCTCATCAATATCCTGCGTTTGCAAAAGGAAGGGGCCGCGTTCATGGAACGTGCCACTGCCGATGCGCATGCGGACCGGATCACGGGGCAGGCGGAAACGCTGTTGGAGGCCATGGAGGATCTGCTATCCTGGAGCAAAGGTCAGATGAAGAATTTCAAGCCACAGCTCAGGAAAGTGCATGTGAGCGACCTCTTCTCCGATGTCGGCAACCATTTTTCGGGTACGCCGGCGGTGACTATTGGGTTCGGGGCAGAGGACGGCCTGGTAGTGCACACGGACGAATATTTTCTGAAGACCATCATGCGCAATCTCACCGGCAATGCGATCAAGAGCCTGGCAGGCCGGACGGACGGTTCCATACAATGGAGAGCCTGGGAAGCCGGCGGGAAAGTCAGTTTGTCCATTAGCGACAACGGGCCCGGTATTTCCGATGTACAGCTTCAGCCTCTGTATGACGAGTCGCTGCCTTCCAGCCTCAAAGACGGTTTGGGACTTCATTTGGTCAGGGACCTTTCCAGGGCCATCGGCTGTACAATATCGGTATCGACCAGTGCGGGAGAAGGGACAGTTTTTACGCTGGTGCCGTAATTCGCCTTCGGTGAAGCGTCGGCGGCCGAGGCAATTTTCTTGTTATCTTTGTCGGGATGGAGTTGGTTAAAGCGCCCTATAATTGCATGATCGTTGATGACGACGAAGTCGATCGTGTTACCACGCTATTTTTTACCGCAAACTATCCTTTTTTGCATGTCAGAGGGGTTTATGCTTCTGCAGAGGAAGCGCTGCCTGTCTTACAGCAAGAGCCGGTGGAAGTATTGCTGCTGGACATCGAAATGCCGGGGCTTAGCGGTTTGGCCTTCCGGCGGCTTCTAATGGAGGTCCCGGCATGCCTGTTTATTACTTCTCATGCCGAGCATGCGGTCGAGAGTTTCGAGTTGGCCGCTTTCGACTTCCTGGCGAAACCGCTGACCGCGAGTCGTTTCGCGCATTCCATGAAAAGACTCGAAGCCTATCTGGACCTCAGGCGAAAGGCTTCCCTGTTCGAGATCGACCTTGGCGGCGATGTTGTTGGCATAAAAAACGGAGATACGGAGATAAAGGTCAAGCTCCACGAGATCTTATACCTGGAAGCTCTTCGAGAATATACCCGGATCGTCACTACGGGCAGCGAGTATTGTGTGACGACCAACCTGGGCCAGCTCATCAGGGAAAAGGCGTTTGAGACGTTCGTGCGCATCCACCGCAGTTATGCGGTTCAAAAGCATTATATCCGGAAGATCACGCACAAATCGTTGTTTGTCAATGATATCGAGCTGCCTATTGGTCGCCACTACAAAGATCTCCTAAGAAATTTCAGGTAAGGGAACGGACGTTTGGCTGCGCTGGTCGATTCTTTTGGTCGTTAGTGAAACGGCCAATGCGGCGGGCGTCGCAGGGATGTAGCTTTATAAAAAAAGTTTATGAAAGCTAATCTGCAGGCCCTTTTTATCGTGGGCATCATGATGTTGATGGTGATTTCCTGTTCGAAAAAATCCGACAAACCAGTGGCGGCGCCGCCGACCGATAGCACTGGCACGACGACGCCCGGTGGTGGGTCGACGCCAAAGACGACGGATATATATGTATGCGGGGCGGACAATGGAAAGCCCAGTTATTGGAAGAATGACACGGAGGTCGTGTTGCCTATCACCGGAGCAACCCAGGGAGGGGGCTTGTCTATCGTGGTGCATGGTACGGATGTATATGTGGCCGGGTATGCAATTGGCGTTGATGGTTACAGCCCCGTGTATTGGAAGAACGGGACCGCCACTTCGTTGTATCCACGCACTACCGCGGGCGTACCCGCTGGCGGCGCTTATTTGTGCCCGTCTATCACCTTTGCCGACAGTAATGTATATGTGGCGGTCGACCAGCGGGTAAATTTCACTATTGACACCAAGTCGGACAGTTATGAAAAGATACAACCGTCGGGTTTTACTACGGAGTATGGAGTTAGCGATCTACTTAACGGGCCATCCATCAATTCCATTTTTGTATCGGGAACGGATGTCTATTGTGCCGGCAGCGGTTATCAGGGCACGGGAATAGAAAATAACGTCAACGTTATATACCCGTTTGCTAGCTATTATAAAAATGGCGCGGAAACCTTTCTACCCACGGCTCAAGGTTTGTACACGGTGGAGGATTTTGTTTATGGGCAGGCTACCGGGATCGCTGTTTCCGGGAGCGATGTGTATGTGGTTGGCTGGCAGGCTCCCGGATGGAACAATGATGGCAGTAACGATAGTTATTCGACTTGTGTTTATTGGAAAAACAATGTGCCGCAAATATTGCCATGGACTAATGGAGGAT
>JAMFRX010000136.1 GCA_026224995.1 Puia dinghuensis | reverse complement strand
GGGTTGGGACGCTCTGGCCATAGCCGCGATAGTCGAAGGCGAAGATACTGATGCCGAGATTGTGAAGACTGGCGAGTGTAGGGATGGAGTCTGCGAGCGAGCCGTTGCCGTCGGCCAGGAAGAGGACGGTGATGTGGGCGTAACGACCGCCGGGAGCCGAGGGGATCCACCAACCGGTGAGTTGCGGAGTGGCCGATTCGTCCGGGCCGAAGATGACCAGCCGGAAGCAGCAACAGCGGCTGCTCGCCTGGGAAAAGCAGCTCTATGAAGTGGAAGGGCTGCTGCACGACGTACATCAGACTGGCGCGCGGGAGGATATCTTCCGCAGTCCAGCCCAGCTTCTCGAACGGTTTCTGACCATTTCCAAGGAAAGCATTTCCGGCGGCTCGGACTGGAAGCCTACGGACCAGCATCGTGCCGTCTACAGCCTCCTGAGCGATCGCCTGTCGGCTGCAAGGACGAAATATGCCGCCGTACTGGAGAGCTTCCCGGCGCCGCGGCCAGGAGGCCAGCTGCCGAAGGAGAAATTGGATATTCGCAATAATAAAAACTGATCGTCGCCTGCTTGAAGAAGCTCCTCACCATATTGCTCCTTCTGCCCTTGTTCTATACGCAGCTGGGCTATTACGGGCAGTTCATCCTGCTCCAATGGCAGATGAAAGAGGCTGCACGCGAGGCCTGGATCATGGAGCTTCCCGATGCGGCATTCCTCAAAGTGAGCCTGGCCGAGGTCAACGCCACCGGCAAATGGGAGGAGGCAGGTAAAGAATGCTGGTATAAGGGTCATTTATACGATGTGATCCGGCAGCAGAGTGCCGGCAATGACACCTTTCTCTATTGCATGGATGACGAAAGCGAAGAGCGTCTCATCCACCAGAGTGAACAGGTAACCCGTGCTAACCAGGATCATCCGGATAAAAAGACCGGCCATGCGCTTACCCTTTCCATCGGCGATATCGTTTGCGAAAGACCTTCCCTGTGTATAGCTCCCGCTGGCTGCGTATGGCAGCCTTATACATGCAGCCGATCCTGGCGTCTCCCTTTTCGTTATACGGAGATCCTCGTCCCGCCGCCCAAAGCTTAGCCTGAAAGCTTTCGGACCTGCATTTATTTACCAAAACTCAAATTATCATGTTGAAAGAAACAGGCATATTCCTATTGTCCATATTCATCCTTTCCAATGTCACCGCGCAACGCATCCTGAAAGGCACCGTGGTGGATGTGCAAACCCACCAACCCGTGCCGGGCGCGACGCTTTTGGGCGACGATCATCAGCAGGTGGTTGCCGATGAGAACGGGGTCTTCCAATGGAAGGCAGGCAGCGGCTCCGGCCGGATCACCGTCACCAGCGTCGGCTACCTGGAAAAGATCGTGCCGGTCAGGGCCGCCTCAGGAGACCTGCTGATCTTCCTGGAACCCGCGGGTTACCGCCTGAACACCGTTCAGGTCACAGGCTGGTCTACGGGAAAGAAAGACAACCAGCTGGACGTCGCCCAGTCGGTAGGCGTCCTTACTCCCGGCGACTTCCACCGCAATAACGGCCTTTCGCTGGAAAATTCCCTCAATCTCCTGCCGGGGGTGACGATGGAATCCAGGAGCGCCTTCGGGGGTCAGCGCATCAGCATTCGCGGGTATGGCAACAACACCAACTTCAATGGGCAGGGAGTCCAGGTACTGCTCAACAATATCCCCATCACGGATGCTACCGGCACCACCATCCTCGACGATATCGACTTTTCCACGCTTGGCAAGGTAGAGGTGATCAAAGGGCCTGCATCCAGCCTGTACGGCAGCGGCATCGCCGGCGTCGTCAGCATGTATACCATGAAGCCGCAGCCCAACCAGACCCGGCTGACGGAAGAGAACACTTTCGGCAGCTATGGTCTCTGGCGCAACAATACCCGTATCGAGACGGCCAACAGCCAGTCCGCCATCCTCTTCAACTACGGCCACCAGGAATCGGAAGGGTTCCGGCAGCATAGCGCTTCCAGCAAAGACTATGCACAATTTAACGGGGATTTCTTCGTCGGTGACAAGGCCACGATATCCACTTACTTCTCCTATGCCAACAGCCATGAGGAGCTGGCGGGTGAGATGGACAGCAGCCAGTTCTACAGCCGGATGAAGTGGAGCGACCCGGCCTATCTGGTCAACGATTCCAAGGTAGACATCGAGAGCTTTCGGGCAGGGGTAAGCGACAACTACAAGATAGACGAGCATTTCAGCAACCTGAGCACCGTATTCTTTAGCGGGTATACCCTCAACTCCCCCTTTGCCCATGGCCTTACGGAGACCCAGGCCTTCACTTTTGGCGGCCGCACCGGCTTCGTATACACCTCCACGCCGGGAGCCGGAACGGTGGTCCATGGCGTGCTCGGCGCACAATACCAGAAGACGCTGGCCTTCAACAAAGGCTATAACCTCACCAACGATACGCTGGGCGGCATTCGCGGCGACCTGCAAAACGCTTCCATGAGCTATAATATCTTCACCGAGTGGAAGTTCACTTTGCCGCAAAAGTTTATCATCACGGCCGGCAGCAGTCTCGACTTCACGGAGTTCGACATCACCGATCTGCTGGCGAATACCGCCAATCCCACGCATGCCAACGGTGGGGGCGTCAAGTCGTTCACGCCTGTGTTCACGCCACGCATATCCCTGCTCAAGCTGCTTAGCGACAATATCTCTGTGTATGCCGACGTGAGCGCCGGGTATACGCCGCCGCCGACGGCCGACGTCATCAATGCCGCCATCGGCCAGACCAATATGGGGCTGAAGCCGGAGTCGGGCATACAATATGAAGTAGGCACCAAGGGCGACCTCTTTGGACGGAAGC
>JAMFRX010000135.1 GCA_026224995.1 Puia dinghuensis | reverse complement strand
TGTTCCGCGGCACCAATGTCAAGGACGCGTATGAGGCGACTATCGCCATTACCGGTGCGTTTGCAGGGAAGCGGGAAAGCATCTTCATCATTTCGACGCATATCATCGAGGCCGGGGAAGTGTTGCGGGAGCAATGCGGCAATATCGGTTTTCTCTTTCTGCCCACGCGGATGGAGGGAACGAAGCCGGTGTATACCTACCAGCTCGAGCACGGCATCACCGACGACCGCCACGGGATGGTCATCATCCGCAATGAGGGTATCCTGGATATTCTTGAAAAAGGCAATATACAAACATCATGAGCTTTGTCACAGACCAACAAACGCTTAACGACCTGAATCTGCTCGGCAAGCACCGGCGCGGTTCCATTTTCAGCCTTTTCTGCAAGGTCCATACCAGGGGAGGGGAGCGGTTGCTCGAGGAGATGTTTCGTCATCCCCTCACCGACCCGGAGACCATTAACCGGCGAAGTGAGCTGTTTCGGTATTTTGCCGCGCAGGGTTCTGTCTTCCCGTTGAGCGGAACGCAGGTCGAGGCGATGGAGAGCTACCTGGAAAGCCCGGGTCATGGACATTTGCCCGCGACTTTATGGCATAGCCTGCGGCGCAAGGCGATGGCGTCGCTGGTGAAGGATGACACGTATAACCTCCTGCAACAGGGATTGCTGGCAGCAGTCAATGGGCTGCAGGTAATAAATGCCTTTCTGCGTGATCTATTGGGGCGCGATCAGACGGGACCGTATGCAGACAAGGCTAAGGCCGCCCTGGCAGTATTGGAAGATCGGCGGTTGTCGGCGATGTTGGCGGAGGACAAGCCATTGTCGACGATGTTGGCCAAGGACAAGCCCGACGAATGGCCGTTGCTGACTCTGGCCCGCTACGACCATCTCTTACGGACCCGCCTGCGTTCAGACCTCGAGACCGTCAGGGCCGTTTTGAGCGAGCTCGACGTCTACATCGGCGTCGGTAATCTGGCCCGCGCCAACGGCTGGGGCTACGCCGGGGCCTTACCCACGGCCGATAATATTGTCTGGATCGATGGGTTAAGACATCCCGCCGTCACCAACGCCGTCGGTAACACCATCGTGCTCGACAAAAATACGAACATGCTCTTCCTCACAGGTGCGAATATGGCCGGCAAGTCGACGTTCATGAAGGCCTTTGGTGTGTCTATCTATCTCGCACATATGGGCTTTCCCATCGCGGCGAAAGAGATGGCTTTCTCCGTGCGCGACGGACTGTTCTCGTCCATCAATGTCGCCGATGACCTTAGCCAGGGGCATAGTCATTTTTACGCCGAGGTCTTACGCGTCAAGGGCGTCGCGCAGGCCGTCAGCGAAGGAAAGCGGCTGGTCGTCCTGTTCGACGAGCTCTTCAAGGGCACCAACGTCAAGGATGCGTATGACGGGACACTCTCCGTTACGGAGGCCTTTTCCAAGTACCGGAGGTGCGCATTTATCATCTCTACGCACATCGTCGAAGCTGGCGAGGTGCTCAGGGACCGACGGGACAACCTTCGGTTTGCCTACTTGCCCACGATCCTGGAGAATGGTCGTCCCAGGTATCCGTATATCCTGCAGGAGGGCATCGCCGCCGACCGCGTCGGCATGATGATCATCGAAAATGAAAAAATATTAGATCTTATTAAAAAATAACCTCAACGTATGTGGCCAATTTTCCGGCATATTTCGCCATTATTTTTAATTCCCTTCTTTCTTTTTGCCCGGGATAACCACGTTATTCTGCAGGTGGGCGAAACTCTTCCGGCTTTTAAGCTGACCACTCCGGATGGAAAAGTGCTGAAAAGCGAGGTATTAAAGGGAAAAGTTCTGCTGCTCGATTTCTGGGCTACCTGGTGCGCTCCCTGCCGGAAGCTGACGCACGAGATCGACAGTACCTTAAAACCGTACAAGGACAGAAGCGATATCCAGCTCATCGGGGTCGACTATAACGAGACGCCTGTCAGCAATAATGATCCGATAAAATATTGGCAGGACCATGGATACGGATTCCCCATGACCCTCAACGACACCGTTTATGGTAGATCCATCGGTGCGGGCAATCCTACGGTCCTTGTTGTAGACCAGGCAGGGATCGTTCAGGGCAGATGGGACGGCAGGACGGAAGGGACAGCGGAAGAGATACAAGCGCTGGTAACCCGCTTGCTCAAGGACAGCGGGAGACCGACGGCGACTCCATCAACGGAAAACCCGGACGACCTGGTACCTTCCACGGGGATACCGACCTTCCCGCAAATGACCAATACGGATATCCCGGGCGCGCCTCTGCTCGGCCAACCTATGCTCATCACCGGCATGGAGCGCGAAATCCGTACCGAAAAGCACGGACTCGCCTATCCGGCTTTTTACGATTGGAATCACGACGGCAAGCCCGATCTGCTGCTCGGAGAGTTCGAGACCGGGCAGACCGGCTCTGACATCAAGGTTTATCTGAATACAGGGACTAACGAGCAGCCCAGATATAGCGGAAAATATTTTTATGCTGCCGACCTGAAGGGCGATACCATGACTTCCTACCAATGGTGCTGTATCGGCACCCATCCGCGCCTGGTAGACCTCGATCAGGACGGATATGTCGATATCCTCACAGGCCAGTACAATCCCGGCCAGATCAGCTGGTGGCGAGGCACGAAGGACGGTTTTCAGCCCCGGCAATTCGTCGACCAGCAAGGATATAGGGACAACAATTATTCATCGCTTGCCGAACCGAAACCGGATGAAGACCCTGGCTCATTGGAATATTGGAACTACAGCGCGGCCGGATTCGGGGACTTCAATGGCGACGGGCTCGCCGACCTCTTCGTCGGCGGGTTCGGTGAGCTGCGCGTAGCGCTGAATACAGGTACCGCAGCGCAACCCCGGTTCGGACTAAGAAAATATCTGCTTGGTATCGATGGCTATCCGCTGTCGGTGGTCCCGCCGGCCGAGAAGGAAGTGGCAGAAGCTCGTAGAGCATATCAGAAACCCCATTATTCAGGTGTGATCAAGGCCTTTATAACCCCTGTCGATTGGGATGGGGATGGCGTGCTGGACCTGTTGGTCACCCATCTCTATGGCAACAGCAAGACCAAGGACCCGGTGGTTTTCTTCCGCGGCGTACAAACCGACAAGGGTTTGCGGTTTGAGCAGGCACGACCTCTTTTTACTGCGGCAGCTGTCCGCAAGACCTTTCCGGGTTGCCAGCCGAATATCGCTGTCACGGACTACAATCACGATGGCGTGCCGGATCTTGTGATCGGGATCTCGTTACCTACCGTCAATGGGTTCAACATCGACTCCCTGGTCGCCTGGAGCTATCTCGATGATTTTGGATTGGAGGCGCCGGGCAAGGATGCCGGGCGGGTTGTCGAGTGGAATGGCGGCCTGGACAAGATAAAGGCGCGCCTGCAGAAAGACTCGGGTATGAGGAAATTCATCCTGGGAAAGATGACGGACGAGAAGTACCTGACCCTCCGGCATCGGGGCTATGTATATGTGTTGCTTGGCAAGCCGAACCCCCAAATGGCAGTGGCCCGCAAGGGAGTTATCGCACAGGAAGAGTTCAAGGTCCCGGAAGCCCCGAAAGCCAAAGCAGGTGGGGAGGAAGGGCCGGTAAGTTATGAATTGAAGGTGCCGGCGGCTATCAGGTCGGGTACGTTCGGCGTAGTAGAGGTTGATCTAAATTTTAAAGCGGGATGGTACGGCTATGCAAACACCCAGGGAAACATTGCAGGCGGATGGATCCCAACCAAGGTGGAATATAATTTTCCTGAAGGGTTTAGGATAATGGGCAATCCGCTTATCCCCGATCCGCATTTCAAGGGTGGGACCATGGTCTATAGCGGCGACAGTGTAAGCTTCCGACAGCCATTCATGGTCAGTCGGAGAACAAAAGATGGCGCCACCCTGGCACCCGGCGAATATGCCATCGGGGTGACCATCCAGTACCAGACCTGCAATGAAGAGAAGTGCCTTCCCCCGGTGACGAAGAAATTAGAAGTCAAGGTGAACTATGCCAATTGATGAATGATTAAAAATTTAAATAGAATGAACTTAGTACAGTGTGTTTTCTCATGTGAACCCTCAAAGGTGTGGGTGTCTACCCGTGCTGCGAGGTTTTTGTTAGTATCGATGTTAGCTTTTTTTACGGCCGGGGCGCAGCCCATTCCTGCGGACCCGGCAGTACGGACCGGGCGGCTGCCGAATGGGTTTACCTATTATATCCGGCACAATACCGAACCGCAGCGGCACGTAGAGCTATACCTGGTCAATAAAGTGGGGTCAATTCTGGAGGATGAAGATCAGCGGGGGCTGGCGCATTTCATGGAGCACATGAATTTCAACGGCACAAAAAATTTTCCCGGAAACCAGCTGGTGGACTATCTGCAGAAGGCCGGCGTTCGATTTGGCGCCGACCTGAATGCATATACCAATTTTGATGAGACGGTGTTTCAGCTGCCTGTGTCCACCGATGATCCGGCGCTCGTAACCGGCGGCCTGCAGATCATGCGCGACTGGGCACAGGATGCGCTGCTCGATTCTATCGAGATAGAAAAGGAGCGTGGGGTCGTCCGCGAAGAAGAGCGTTTGGGTAAAGGCGTAAAGGACCGGTTATCGCATCAGACCTACCCTGTGCTGTTCAATCATTCCCGGTATGCGGAGCGGCTGGCCATTGGTCTGGACAGTATCCTTGTACATTTTCCGCCATCCGCTATTCGCCGGTTCCATCATGATTGGTATCGGCCCGACCTGCAGGCGTTGATCGTCGTCGGGGATGTCAATACAGATTCCATGGAGCGGCGGGTGCGGGAGCTGTTTAGTACGTTGAAGAATCCGGTGCATGAACGGCTCAGAGAGAAGTATACTATTCCCCTTACCGGGCAGCGGCAGTTCCTGGTGGCGACCGATCCCGAAATGACTGCTACCCAGGTGGAGGTTTTGCTCAAGCACCGCTACCGGCGGGAGATAACCACAGAGGGCGATTATAAAGCTGCCTTACTGCGGGAGCTGTTCAATAGTCTGTTGTCTGCGCGTATCTATGCGGAGACCAGCCGGCAGTCTAATCCAGCTTATGTGAGCGTCAGTGCCGGCATCGGGTCGCTGCTTGATGACCTCGATGCGATGAGCTTTTCTGTGACCGCCAAAAAGGGGCAGCTGCAGGCTGCCTTCCAGGAGGGGGGCAGGATAGTGGAAAGGGTGCGTCGGGATGGCTTCACAACGTCGGAATTGGACCGTGCAAAGACAAACTATTTACGGCAGATCGACCAGGAGGTGCGGGAAAAGGATAAGACGCCATCCAGATCGTATATCCGGGAATACCAGGAGCTGTTCCTGGATGACAACGCCGCGCCGGGTATCGGGTGGGAGGCTGCCTATGTCCACAAGCATATGGGGGAGATTACCTTGGCGGATGTTCGCCGGTTGATGGAAGAGTATACGGACAAGGATGAGGATATCATTGTGACAGCGCCAGACGCGGAGCGGGCCAGTCTGCCGGATTCGGCGACGGTGATGCAATGGATGGCCTCCGTGCGCCATGCTGTATTGAGCGCTTATACCGATGCCAGCGCAGGCCAGGTGCTGATGGCCATGCGGCCCGCGCCAGGCACTGTCGTTGCCCGCGATTCTATTCCTGCATTGGGGGTGACGACGCTTACGCTAAGTAATGGCATAAAGGTCGTGATGAAGCCTACGGATTTCGAGAATGACCGGATCTTATTTCAGGGGTATAGTCCCGGCGGGAATTCGCTGTACAGCGACTCCGATTTCGATGCTGCGGCCAATGCGGCGGCGTTGATAGGGGCTTCCGGTGTCGACACGCTCGATGCAGTACAGCTGAAGCAGCTGTTGAACGGAAAGGTAGCTAGCGTAGGGGCCAGCATCAACGAGCGGATGCAGGTGGTCACCGGGAGCGCGGCGCGGGTAGACATGGAAACCGCTTTACAGCTGCTGTACCTAAAGCTGACCAGGCCGCGCATGGATACATTGGTATACCATAATGCCATTGCCCGGAGCCGGGAGATGATGGCCAACCGCGGGGCAAGTCCCGAAGCTGCGTATGCCGATACGGTCAATGCCGTGCTGGGGAATTATTCCTATCGGTCTTCGCCGCCAAGTGCTGAGCGGCTGCAACGGATCGGGCTGGAGAAGGCATATAAGATCTATAAGGACAGGTTTGCAGATGCTTCCGGGTTCACCTTCGTTTTCGTGGGCACTTTTACCGTCG
>JAMFRX010000134.1 GCA_026224995.1 Puia dinghuensis | reverse complement strand
GGGCGTACGCAGCAGGATATCCCGCAGGTAGATATTGGCATAGTTGTCCATGAAGGGAACGCTATGCGTACCCTTGGGTGAATACACGGCCACCAGCATCAGGATAGCAGGGTTACGCTTGAGGGTAGTGACACCCAGCTTCTGGACCTGCACAGGCAGTGTCGGCGTCGCGATGCCTACCCGGTTTTGGATATCCAGTGCCACAATATTGGGATCGGCGCCGATGTTCAGCGTAGCCGTGATCTGCGAAACGCCATTATTGGAGCTGTTGCTCTGCATGTAAGCGATACCCGGTACGCCATTCACCTGGGTCTCGATGGCCGTCGTGGTCGTTTGCTCTACCGTCTGGGCGTCGGCGCCCACGAAGTTACTGGTGATCTGTACGGTCGGCGGTGTGATATCCGGGTACTGGCTTACCGGCATGCTCAGGATCGCCAGCGTTCCCACGAGCAGGATCACCAGCGAGATGACGATCGCCGTCACCGGCCTTCTGAGAAATACATTGGAGCTATTGTTTGCCATTCGTTATTTTTTTTTCTTATTCCTATTTTGCTGCAGGCCCTTTCGGCGCAGGCGCTCCTACATTGACCGCAGAGCTGTCCCTTAGCTTCTGTACCCCTTCAGTGACTATCTGTTCGCCTTGCTTTAGGCCACTTTTAACGACGATATTCCCACCGATCCGCGTTCCCAGCACGACCTTGTGCTGATAAGCATGACCGTTCTCAGTCACGAATACAAAATATTCACCCAGCGTCTCGACCACCGCCTTGAAGGGGATCAGCAGCGTAGTGTCCCCGGCTTGATGCTTGACGCGGATATTCGTCGTCAGCCCCGCCTTCAGCTCATCCTTGGGATTGGGAAAGGTGATCCTGGCTTTAAGCGTGCCCGTTGTCGGATCGATCGACCGATCCAGCAAGTATAGCTGCCCCAGGTAAGGATAGATGGACCCATCCGGAAGCACGGCTGTAAATGTCGAGTCCTTACTCCCCTTCGTCCCCTTCTCAAAATACCGTTCGAACTGGGGGATCTCCGCCTGGTCGATGGCGATATCCACGGCCATAGGATCGGTCGTGGACACCGAATTCAGCAATGTCTGCGGATAGACGCCGGTTCCAATCTTCACCTGCGAGATGCCGATGGTGCCATTAAAAGGTGCATAGATCGAGGAGTAATTCAGATTGGTCTGCACGCTCGCCACGTTGGCCTCAGCCGCTTGCACCTGGCGCTTGTTGGCTTCCAGGTCGGCGACCTGATGATCCAGCGTCTGCTTGGCGATAGCGTCCTGCTTGGACAGTTCCTCGTAGCGGTCGGCATCCTGCTGGCTCTTGGCTAAATTAGCCTTGGCGACCGCCACGTTGGCCTTCGCCTGTTCGACGGCGGCGACGTATTGCTGCTGATCTATCTCATAGAGCTTCTGTCCTTTTCTAACAACCTGCCCGTCCTTGAAATAGATGCCCACGATATTTCCCGAGACCTGGGGCTTGATGTCCACCTGGTTCAACGGCGTGGCAGTGGCCGGATACAAGTCATAATAGGTAGCGTCGCCAGGCTGCACAGTATAGACGCTCACCGCAGGAGGCGGCGGGGCTTTCGGCCCGGCATTGTTTCCACCACAGGATATCAGGCTAAAGGCAGCAGCCACCGACATAAAACCAATCCATTGTAAGCTATTTCTCATATAAAAAGATAATTTATCCGTTATTGATTATTGTTGGGGATATATGATCGTTCCCAATGCTTTTTCGACATCCAGCTTGCTGCTCAGTACCTGGTAGAGCGCATTGCTGTAGTTTACCTGCGCCGTACGAAGGTCCGTCTCGCTCGTGATCAGGTCCAGATAGGCCTTGATACCGGAACGGTATTGCAGCTCTATGGTGCTGAATACTTCCCTCGCCAGGCCAAGGTTATCCCGCTCTACATAATAATTGTTCAGGTAAGCTTTGTAGCTGGCAATGGCCTGGGAATATTGTGTTGAGATGGCGGTTTGCACGTTGATGATATCCCAATCCAGACGGGTAAGCTGCAGCTCGGCGATACGGATATTCTGCGTACGCTTCGTCCCCTGAAAGATGGGAAAGCTGACATTCAGTCCGGCATAGGACTGTGGATAGTTATTACTGTAAAGGCCGCTGAACCGGCTATTGAAATAGTTAAGGGAGTAGCCAGCACCGGCGGTCACCGTAGGAATATAGGCCCATTTGTTGTACTGGACGTCCGCCTGCTGCAAATGCTTCTGCGTCATCAGCTGCTGGTACTCGATACGCTTGGAATAGTCGGGTACCGCCAGTGTATCCATATACACTTCCGATTCCATTTGCGCACTGTCGTACTGCAGGTGCAGCGAATCTGGTCTCGTATAACCCATCAGCTGCTTCAGGATCGCCACTTTAGCCTTCAGCGTTTCTTCGTCGTTCTTCTTCTCGGCTTTGCTGTTGTTCAAAGAGATCGTTGCCCGCTTGTAGTCGGTCTTATCCACAAGCCCGCCCTGGTATTGGTTATAGGCATCTTTCAAGTTACGTTCCAGCCTCACGATGTCGTCATTCAGCACCTCGATCTGCTTCTCGGTGAGCAGCACGTCGTAGAATGCCTTGCTCACATTCACCGTGACATCTATCTTGTCGCCGACCGTCGTCTGCTTGATATTGGTCATGACATCCTTCTTCGTCTTGGCAGCCAGCAGCACGTCCCGGTTGAAAATATTCTGGGTAAGGCTCAGCGCCACCGCAGAGTTATTGTAGGTGCCGCTGAAGACAGAGGCGCCGTTGAAGGCAAGGGCCGGGAGCTGAAAATCATTTTGATAGGTGCCAACCACGCCCAGCTGCGGATACCAGTCGGCTAGCTTGCTCTTGATCTGCCGGTCGGTGATCTGCTCGTCCAGCAGCGCCTGCTGGATCAATGGGTAGTGCTGGAGTGCATATTGCACACAAGCCTGCAGTGTCGCGTTAGTCAAGGTATCGGGAACCTTCTGGGCGGAGGCAGCGAAGAAGATAACGCTAAATCCACTGCTGATGAATAATCTTATGATTGCTTTCTTCATATACTAAAATAAATGATACGCAACTTGACTGCTTTAAATTCGGGAACGGCAAAAGTCGTTAGAAAGACTGGTATATCTACAGCCGCTGATGTATTTGCCCCTCATTTCTACAACAGATTCTGAGATAGTGTCAATATATAGGGCGCGGCGCTAAGAAGACACAAAGTTAAACAAACGTTTGAATTAAACAAACGTTTAATCAATTTTCTGGTAGAAAAGCCGCAGCTTCTTATCTTTACCTGGTAAAACTCATTCAATGTCAATCCATACCGTACTAGGCGCAGGCGGCGTCATCGCCGATACCCTTACCCGGGAACTGATCACCCGCGGCATTTCTGTGCGGCTCGTTTCCCGCCACCCTGCCCCCCGGCAAGGGGCAACCGTCCTGGCAGCGGACCTCACCGACCCCGGCCAGACCCTGCAGGCCATCACCGGCTCCGCCGTGGTCTACCTCTGTGTAGGACTTCCCTATGACTTTCGCATTTGGCGGCAGCAATGGCCGAAGATCATCAACAATACGATCGAAGCCTGTAAGGCTACCCAGGCGAAGCTGATCTTTTTCGACAATGTATATATGTATGGAAAAGTCGACGGCCCAATGACGGAAGAGACGCCCTACGATCCTTCCAGCCGCAAGGGGGACCTGCGGGCAAGGCTTGCTACGCAATTGATGAGTGAGGTCCGCAAGGGTCATATCACCGCGACTATCGCCCGCGCGGCCGACTTCTACGGCCCCGGGACGGGAAAAACAAGCATACCGGATATCCTGATCTTCCAACGGCTGCTAAAAGGCCAGCGGCCGCAATGGCTGGTAGATCCCACCGTTCCGCATTCCCTGACCTATACCCCGGATGCTGCCAGGGCCCTGGCTATCCTGGCGATGGATGAAAGCTCCTGGAACCAGGTATGGCACCTGCCGACGGCGGAGCCCGCCATCAGCGGCGCGGAATTGGCCCGCCTGGCAGGCCTCGCCCTGCAGAAAGAGCTGCGGCTCCAGACACTGCCGTCCTGGATGATCCGGCTGGGCGGTCTCTTCGACCGGACGACGTCAGAGCTGCACGAGATGCTGTATCAATATGCCTTCAGCTACCAGTTCGATTCTTCAAAATTCGAGAAAGCCTATAATTTCAAGCCGACCTCCTATCAGGATGGGATCAGGGCAACGGCCACAGCCCTCACCGGCGACAGTGGATCACTCTAATTAATGGTTGATCCGGTAGTAGGCCCGATGCATCTTGATCTTCGTCACCGGCGCCACCACCAACGGCAGCTTTTCCACCAGCGTCTCGCTCGAGTCCAGTCCGAATGCTTTTTCTTCGGCCAGCGCAATCTTTTTCATGCTGAAATACGTGTTCAGGATGAACCCATCCCGCACAGAGAACTCATTGTCGTAGGAAAGGAATTTTTCGAGGATGACGAACCGGAAGTCTTCGGCAATATTGTGCTTCTTCAGGCTGGGATATCTGCTGACCACGTCCAGCTCCTTGTTCGTGATCATCTCCATCACGACTTTCCTGAACATCAGGCTCACCCGCTGCTGTACGCGGAAGCCCAGCCGGAACTCTACCCGGATGACCTTGTCATTCATGAGCTCCTCGACCCCATACTCCATCGTATAGGGCTCGTCGGTACGTTCGATATGCACGAACCAGTAGACATCCGCCCGCTTGGGGTTGTGGCTGAAGATGGAATAGAGTATCTTCTCCTCGATCTGGTTCGCCCGGTTGGCCTTGGTGAGATAGATCAGGTGGGAGGTGAACTTCGGCACGGTCTCATCCTTGCTCAAGGTTTCCAGCAAGGGGATATGCTCGTGCAGGTCGATGAAGTTGAGGAAACGATTGTTGATCTTGCGGGCGTGGTACCAGACATACATCGTAAAGATCAGCCCGAACTCGAAGACCAGGAAGAAAAGCCGTTTCACGATCTTCACGGCATTAGCGATGAAGAAAGAGGTTTCGACGCTTAGGAAGACGATCAGTATGGGCACGACCAGCCACATGCTCAGGTGTTTTACCCGCCGCAGGAAATAGTACATCAGGATAGTCGTCATGAGCATGGCCACCGTGATCGAGAAGCCATAGGCCGCAGTCATGGCTTCCGAGGTCCGGAAATAGAGGACCACCAGGAAGCAGCCCGTGCACAGGATCCAGTTGATGCTGGGGATATAGATCTGTCCGCGGACGTCGGTCGGGAATTTCACCGTCACCTTGGGCCAGAAATTGAGGCTGATGGCTTCGTTGATCAAGGTAAAAGAGCCGCTGATCAGCGCCTGGCTGGCGATGATCGAAGCCGCCGTAGCAATAAACACGCTGGGTATAAGGAACCAGTGAGGCACTATCGCAAAAAAGGGATTGGCGCCGCCCAGACTATCCTTGTGCTGCAATAGCACCCAGGCGCCCTGCCCCAGGTAATTGAGGACAAGCGTGGTCTTTACGAAGATCCAGCTCACCTGTATATTCTTTCGGCCACAGTGACCCAGATCACTGTACAAGGCCTCGGCCCCGGTAGTACAGAGGAAGACGGCCCCCAGCAGCCAGAACCCTTTGGGGTGGCGGATCAGCAGCTCCAGGCCATAGTGCGGGCTCAGGGCCCGCAGGACCATAGGATAATGCATGATCTGGTTGATGCCTAAAAGGGCAAGCATAGTAAACCACACGAACATGATCGGTCCAAAAGAACCACCCACGACCTTCGTCCCGAAGCGCTGGAAGACGAACAGCAATAGGATGATGACCATCACCACCTCTATCACCAGGTTATTGCCCGGAACGATG
>JAMFRX010000133.1 GCA_026224995.1 Puia dinghuensis | reverse complement strand
CCGAAACCGGACACTGGAACTATTTCGAGCAACGGCAGAAATTCTGGGATTGGTTGGAGGAGAGATTGAGAAAGCCTTAGCAGGTGATCAGGCGGGGTATGTCGACCCCAAGCCATTTGGCAAGCATCCGCACCAGGTCTTCCTCTTCGAATGGCTTGCTCAGGTAGTCGTCCATTGTTTCTGTTGATATCCTATACTCTACGCATAGAGTTGGCTATGACGTCTTTGTAGTAGATGCTCTACAACTTAGATCGAGGCAATAAACGTCAATAAATGACCCGTTAACAATAATATTACTACAGTTGGTTAAATATTACCTATATTAGTAATCTGACAAAACACTTAGGTCATTCCTGTATCATTTTGAAAACAAATTGGTTATAGCTCTCATCAGTAGGTCTTGCTTAAAGCCCGACTGCGATGCGATCGACTTATTTATTGGGAAGTCCGGAACCTGCTACCGGACGGCAAATGCTATTGCGGCGTTGGTGGAAGTATTTTGCCATTTTTGTTCTTGCCATTGCCGTTTTTGTGCTGGTGGGATGGGGTATTGCTATTCTGAAACAGCCTCTTGCCGGCTTGACGGCTATGCCATCTTATTCGCGCATGCCGGCAGGGGGATCATGAGTGAGCTGACCGGCAACAATATAGGCAGTGCTGTAGGCCGCTCCCTGCTGCCTTTTGTCGTGGTGCTGCCCAGGCAGGAATATTTCAGTCTTTTATACCCCGGACGAGATAAAGCGTGGCGAGCCGCATTTCTGGCAAGGGCACAACTTTATTTGTCACCGTTCCGATAACAACAACCTAATATATCCCAAAGCATATGCGCCGTTTCCTCATAGCCGATGACCACTCAGTAGTACGTAAAGGGTTAAGACAGATCTTGTCCGAGGCGTTCCCATCCGCCGTTATAGAAGAAGTGACGAATGCCGAAGATCTGCTGAAAAGATCGAACAAAGAAGAGTGGGATGTGGTGATCTCGGACATTTCCATGCCAGGACGCAGCGGCCTGGAGATATTGCAGCAGGTCCGGTTAGATCATCCCAAATTGCCATTTCTGATACTCAGTGTGCACTCCGAAGACCAATATGCCATAAGAGTGCTAAAAGCCGGCGCCTCGGGGTACCTGAATAAGGAATCCGCTCCTGAAGAGCTGGTCAAGGCGATCAACCAGCTTTTGCTGGGGAAAAAATACATTACCCCTTCTATTGCGGAGAAGCTGGCCGCAACCCTGGACCGGGATGCCGCAAAAATGCCGCATGAATACCTGTCCGACCGGGAATTCGAGGTGCTTAAATTGCTGGCCTCGGGAAAATCGGTGTCCGAGATCGCCGAAAAGATCTTCCTGAGCGTGACGACGGTGAGCACCTACAGGGCCAGGATCATGGTGAAGATGAACCTGAAGAGCAATGCCGACCTCACCCTTTACGCTATAGAATATAAGCTTTTGTAAGTTGTAGCACCTATACTACTGCTCTGATCTGGCTTTTATGTAGTCGTATTTCTACTTGCCACCCGGAAAGGGAAGGACAGCCGATACACCTGATGTTCTATTTTCCGGTATCCTTTCCTGGCGTTCCTTTGTTGTATTCAATAGAAATCATGAAAAAAGAAAAAAGGACTGTCCTCATAGTCGATGATTCGATCCTGATCCTGGAGAGAATGATCCCGCTAATGGAGGAGATCGAGAATATCTCCTTTGTCATTCATGCCGCCACCTATAAGGAAGGCCTTGAAGTGTTGTCCCGCCTGACCCCGGATATGATCCTTCTGGATATTAATTTACCTGACAAAAGTGGTATCGAGCTGTTACGCTTCATCCAGGAACAGCATATGGAGGTTGCAGTGCTCATGATCTCCAACAATGCCGGCCCGTATTATAGAGATATCTGCAAAAAGCTGGGAGCGCGGTATTTCCTGGACAAGTCCACCGATATCGATCTTATTCCCAGCGTCCTATCCAACGCCTGTTAATTGCCAAGACAAGTGAAACACATGAACACCAGCGCAATCCATATTAGTGAGTGGGTGGCTTCATTGGACGTCAGGAAGCCCTTTTATCTGGCTATCATAGATAAAGAGGGGCTGCTGACCTTCACCAATTCCCGGTTTTATACCGAATTCCTTTGCAGCTCTGATCAGCCGGTTCATACCAGCTTTTTCGATCTTGTTCCGCAAAGGGATCATTCTCCTTTCAAAGACGTCCTTGCTGCGGCCACCCTCCAGGAAGATCCGATCACCATACAGATAAGGGTCAACAATGGATTGTGCCGCTGGGTAAAGTGGGAAGTCTCCTGCATCAGCGGATACGGGCAGCCCGAAAAGTATCTCTGTCTGGGTTATGATATCGCCGATGAGGTACAGATAAAAAAAACGGAAGAGATCCTGGGTTTGAATTACCAGACCATCGTTGAGGATATGAAAGTGGGTATCCTGTTACAAGACACCGATGGCAAGATCATAACCGCCAATAGGCAAGCCGCTGAAATTTTCAATACGACCCTTGAAGAGCTATATACTGCCAAGGACTTACCGGTTCTGTGTAAACCTCCGCCGGGAGATCCGCTGTCCCTGATAAGAATCCCCCTCCCACATGGCAGATATCGTACCCTTCTATGCAGCTGGCAGCCCTTATTCCAAAACGCGCAATCCGAACCCTATTCCGTTTTATGTACTTTTCAGGATATCAGCAAGGAAAAAGAATTTGAAATGGAAGCGCAGGCCAGGACGGCGCAACTGGCGGAATATCGGCTCACAGAGCAGAAAGGGATAGCCGAGGCCATCATCAGGGCCCAGGAGGATGAGCGTACCCGGATTGGCCATGAACTGCATGACAACGTAAATCAGATATTGGCTTGCGGCAAATTGTATTTAAGCTCATTGGGTATAGAGGCCGGCAAATTTGAGGAAGTAAAGGAAAAAGCCATGGAAATGCTGGAACTTGCTATTGAGGAGGTCAGAACATTGTCAAAAGCGATGGTCCTTCCTGATCTAAAGAAAGGAGGGCTTGTGGCCAGCATAGATGATCTGGTCAACGATCTCCGGTTCTGCAAACAATTTGAAGTCAATTTTAGCCACTGCGCCATCCCTGATCTGGAAGAGATGAATCAAAGTAAAAAGATCACTCTTTTCCGGATCATACAGGAACAAACCAAGAATATCTTGAAATATAGTCTGGCAAAGACAGTGGGCATATCTCTGCACATTCATAACAATTGGGTGCGATTGGAGATCAAGGACGATGGCGTAGGCTTCGATCCGGAGAAAATCCGGAGAGGGCTCGGGTTGTCAAACATTTATGAACGAACAAGGCTGTACGATGGTAAGGTAAGGCTGAATGCGGCGCCCGGAAACGGCTGTTGTATCATTGTCACCATCCCTCTTGAGCTTAGTTTATGATGGCGCTTGATTTAATAATGGTTTGAAAAGGACACGGGTCGACCCCGTGTCTTTGGATACAAAACCTACACTCCGACTGCTTCTAGGATTAAGCTATACTCTATGGAGCGTGAAAAAGTTAATTATCGATGGTGCCAAGGCCAAGGCCAAGTAGGAAGGTGAAATTCGTTTTCTGGTATGAAGCTAAGGAGGAAGGTGGAAAACAAAGGTAGACCTAAGGATTGGTAAGAGTAAGAGTAAAAACCCTCGAAGATTAGAATACTTTCTACAAGGTCGGCATTTCCTTTAGAAATCAGCCAAATTACACTTAGAATTCTGCGGATGGTCGCGCCCAATTCTTTGCATTTCCTGCGGTAGTAGCCGTCCGCCACGTTGGACAGTATCAATTTGAAGATAAAGGAACCGTAACAAATAAGGTGGTGCCCTTGCCGGGGTGTCCTTCTATCCTGAACTCACCGCCCATCATGAGGGTCCGTTCCTTCATGCCAAGCAGTCCCAACGTTTTCTTTTCCCCTGGCTTAGCGACAAAGCCTATTCCATTATCCTCAATTTTCAACTGGATATGCGCGTTGTCCTGCTCCTGGAGCGAGATGCGGATCGTGCTGGCTTTTGCGTGACGGGCTACATTGGTCAGGGACTCCTGGCAAATCCTGAACAAGCCAATTGAGACGGCCGGTGAAAAGCTGCATTCTTCTATGGTGGAAAGGAAGGTTGTTTTGATGCCGGATCGTTTCTCGAATTCCTGGCTTTGCCATTCTATAGCCGCCAGCAAGCCCAGGTCGTCCAGGATGCTCGGGCGAAGGTCGGTTGCGATCCTCCGTACTGTCTTTATGGTAGCATCCAGTAAATTAATGACGACGAGCACTTTTTGTTTGACCTCTACATTTTCCTCCACTACGTTTCGCTTGGCGATCCAGGAGAGGTCCATCTTAAGACCTGTGAGCTGCTGCCCCAGCTCATCGTGAATTTCCCGGGACATAGCCGCCCTTTCTTCTTCCCGAATATCCTGCAGGTGAGCCGCCAGATAACGGATATCCTGGTAGGACTGGCTGATCTCGGCGGTCTTTTTCTTTACCTGAGCCGCCAGCTCTTTATTAAACTGGTGCAATTGCAGCTCCATTTCCTTTCTGGTGGTGATATCGCGACATACCATGACATACCCATCCAGCTCGCCTTTCGCATCTCTGATGGCTGACGATGATAGTAAAATTGTAAGAGGGGTACCATTTTTCCTCAAATAATACACTTCTCCTTTCCAGTATCCCGTAGTAGCCATTTCGCCCTTTATAACATTTACGACCGCCTCATTCTGCTGTGTCCTTAGTATTTTCGCGGCTGACTGATCTTTAACCTCGGCCAGGGTATAGCCAAAAAGCAGCTCGGCCGCTTTGTTCCAGGTACGGATTGCAAAGTAGGAGTCCGTGGAAAAGATGGCATCGCTGGTATCCTCCATCAGGCGAGCCATATAGGAGATCTGTTCGGTCGATCGCTTTCTTTCCGTGATATCCCGGGTCACTTTTGCGTACCCCAGTATATCCCCTTTGGGATCAAGGATGGTGGTGAAAACGACATTGGCCCAGAATATCGATCTATCTTTTCGCACCCGCCAATCTTCCAGCTCGAACCGGCCATTTGCCTGTGCCTGAGCGAGGTTATGCTTGGGCTCTCCGCGCTGTATCGCTTCAGGAGTATAAAAAACCGACATATTCTGGCCGATGATCTCTTCTTTATTATAGCCCTTGATCCGCTCGGCGCCGTCATTCCAGCTGATGATCTTGCCGGCGGGGTCCAGCATGACGATGGCGTAGTCCTTTATGCTATTGACAAGCAGGCGGAAACGGGCATCGCCTTTCAACAGGCCGTGTCGCGCCCTCTTTTTCTGTTTGCCCCGATAGCTTAAAAAGTTACTGCTGCTCAACTTTTTCATGATCCCCTTGCCGGGGTTGGCGAGGAGTATTGCGGCCGAAAGGAAGAGGAAACAGCCGGCGGTGTGCGCGGCCATGACGGTAAAGCTGCCAACAAAGGGCTGTACCCGATAAAAGTATCCAAGGAGGAAAAACAGTCCCACCGAGGCGATGGGCAGAACAATATATTGGGAAGGCAGCTGGCCGCCCCGGGTCTCCCGGTTCAGGAGAAGCAGGGCCAGCCCGGAGAGGACAAAGCAAAATGCTGTCTGGGCGGTCATTTGGCTGGAAAGTATGGCGGGGCCTGTGACCTTCAGCAAACCGGTGAGCAAAACGAAGGCCGCCAGAATCCGGGCTACGAACTGGCGTCTCGCATTACCCGGGGGCTCGGCAGCCTGACTATGCCCAGGGGGGGCGAGCCGATCTTTTCCGCCGGAGCGTGATGCGACGAATGGATGGGTTGGAGCCAGGGCTAAGAAGGAGGCGCCTGCCAACAGAAAGACGGAGGCCGTCAGCCGGCTCATGGATGCCAGGTAGGGGATCGGCCATTTGGAAAATACAATATTCCATTGCCATCCCAT
>JAMFRX010000132.1 GCA_026224995.1 Puia dinghuensis | reverse complement strand
CTCGCCGTTCTGCATCTCGATCATGTTCTTGCTGATGGCCAGCCCAAGGCCGGTGCCACCATATTTCCGCGAGATGGTCGCGTCTGCCTGCTCAAAGGGTTCGAAAATGGTCTTCAGGCGCTCTTTCTCTATCCCGATGCCTGTGTCCTGAACCGTGAGCTCGACGACGACGCCGTTCTCGTCACGCGCGTTGATCCCGGTGACGATATTGATATGCCCTTCATTGGTAAATTTCAGGGCATTGCTGAGGATATTGTTCAACACCTGGGTCAGCCGGTAGGGGTCGCCTTCCACCACCATGTCGCCAGGAATGGAATTCTGGAAAACGAGCCCTAGTTCCTTTTCCTCCGCCCTATAGATAAACGACTGGATAGTCGTAGCTATCTTATCGACTATTTTGAAAGGGATCCGCTCCAGCTGCAGCTTTCCGGCTACTATTTTCTCCAGGTCAAGGATATCGTTTACGATGACAAGCAAATTGTTGGCCGAATCCTGGATCAGCTGCAGATAGTTGCGCTGCTGCTGATCGAGCTTTGTCTTGTTGAGCAGGCTGGCGATCCCGAGGACCCCATTCATTGGCGTCCGGATCTCATGGCTCATATGGGCTAAGAACGATTCTTTCGCCTTGGACACTTCGTCTGTGAGCTGTTTGGTGAACCGGAGCTCCTTCTCCATTTTTACGCGGTCCGTGATGTCCTGGGCGAAGCCGATGACATAGGGCTCTGCCCCGGGCTCTTCCATCCGGTAGTTCTTATATAGCAGGAAGATGATCTCTCCTTCCTTGCTCAGTACGGAGAACTCTCCGCTGACAGCATTGTCGCTGTCGCGGATGGACTTCATATAGGCTTCGTGGAAACCGCCATGATGCTTCTCGGGGATCAGCTCATAGATGTTGCGGCCGAGTATTTCCTCCTCTTTGTACCCCAATACCCTGCAGATGGCCGGGTTGACGGTCAGGAAACGGCCTTCCATGTCGTGGGTGCAGATGAGGGCCTGACTATGATTGAAGAGGTCACGATATCTTTTTTCGCTGAGCCTGACCTTCTCTTCAAATTCCCTGGTCTCCGTGATACGAACGACATAAATGATGGCTTCCTGGAGGCCTCCCGCTTCATTGAAAACCGGAGAGATGCGATGCAAAAAATGCTGTACCATCCCATCCTGGTCCTGGGATGATTCCGCCCACTCCACTACCTTACGGGTACGGCGGGCCTTTTCAAAGACCATGCGCCGGGCCCTTGCCTGGGCGGCGGGGCGGCCGGCGTAATGACAAAACTCTTCGTTGGTCTTCCCGATCATCCATTCACGGAGATGCTGATCCGGTATGGCGCTTGGATTCGCATACAGAAAACGGTATTCCGCATCTGCGACGAGAATCTCCGCAGGAACCTTGTCGAGAATATCCTCAAAAAAGTCGCTTGCTAAATGCATATCATTTCATCTTGAGCTCGCCGTTCTGGATCATGCGATAGAGCGTGGACTTGCCAACATCGAGCTTTTTCGCCACGAGCAGAACGTCTTTGTCGTATTTATCCAAATAATGCTGCAGGATCTGTATCTCAAATTCTTTAAGGGTCATTTCTCTATTCAACAGATCGGCGATGCTTGCCGAAGTGTTAAGGGTGATGTGCTCGGGCTGGATGACCTCTTCATCTGCCATGACGACGGCCAGCTCCACCACCGACTTCAGCTCCCGCACGTTGCCGGGAAAAGGATATTGCAGCATTTTTTGCTGCGCCTCTGACGAGAGGGTCTTTTTGTCCAGCTTGTTCTCTTTACAGAACGCATCGATAAAATGCTTGGCCAAAATAAGGATATCGTTACCTCTTTCCCGTAACGGCGGCAGCGATATCGGCAGACCAATAAGCCGGTAATACAAGTCTTCGCGGAAAGTTTTATTCTTTACCTCTTCCAACAGATTTTTATGGGTAGCGACCACGATACGCGCGTCAATCTTGGTGACGGTGTTGCTGCCGACGCGGGTGATCTCTTTTTCCTGCAGCACGCGGAGCAGCTTCGCCTGGAGGTTGATGTCAAGCTCGCCGATCTCATCCAGAAAGAGGGTACCTTTATCTGCTTCCTCGAACTTCCCGATCCGGCGGGTGACCGCGCCGGTAAAAGCGCCTTTCTCGTGACCGAAGAGCTCGCTCTCGATGAGGTCGCGGGGGATGGCGGCCACGTTGACGGCCACAAAGGGCATCTTATGCCGCTCGGAATTATAATGTATAGCCTTGGCGATCATTTCCTTACCAGAACCTGTCTCGCCTGTAACAGAAACGGTGATATTGGTTTTAGCCGCTTTCTCGATCATCGAGAATACTTTCTCTATCTGTTCGCTTTTCCCCAGGATCATCTGGGAAAAATCATACTTTTTGCCGACCTGAGTCTTGAGGGTCTCTACTTCCTGCTTGAGGTTGCTGATCTCCCGGAGATGGAGGATACTGTTCCAGAGCCGGTCCTTGGTGTCATCATCCTTTACAATGTAATCGAAGGCTCCGTTCTTGAGCAGGTTGATGGCCGTGGCCACGTCTTCCTGCCCTGAAATAACGATGACCCGGATATCCGGGTTATGCTCTTTGATCTTCTTGAGGACTTCCGCTCCATCGCAGTCGGGAAGCGAATAGTCCAGGGTTACTACGTCAGGATTCTCATGTAGCTGGGCAAAAAAATCGCGGGGGGATTCAAATCTTTTAACCTCGTACTCCGGATTGAGGGAGAGATAATGCTGGAGCATAGAGCCATACCAGACATCATCTTCAACGATAAAGACTTTAAAGGAATGATGGTTTTTCATACTTACGTTTATATAGGATAGGAATCTAACGTTGAATTGGCAAAATTATTCCCATATTAAGACATTTTCCAATCTAATATTCTTCTTTTCGTCTAATAAGGACTTAAGATAGCGGAAAACTAAGTATAAACACTTAGTTTTCGTGCCGTGCGGCCGATCCGGGAAAAGGGGGAACATTCGTACCTTTAGCCTATGTCGATCAACAGGGAGAAGCTTAGGCAGCATTGGCTCCAGGAATACCAGCAATTGAATGAAAGGCAGCGCCTTGCCGTGGATACTACAGAAGGGCCTGTAATGGTGATAGCCGGGCCCGGAACGGGCAAAACGCAGATCCTTGCAGCCCGAATTGGGAAGATCCTCCTGGATACGGATATTTCTCCCGAGAACATCCTGTGCCTGACCTATACCGATGCCGGCACCATCGCCATGCGCCGCCGGCTTCTGAGCTTTATCGGGCCCGATGCCTATAAGGTCAATATCCACACCTTCCACTCTTTTTGCAACGACATCATCCAGGAAAATCTCTCGCTGTTTGAAAAGACGGCCCTGGACCCTATTTCCGACCTGGAGAAGATCCAGCTCTTCAAGACCCTGATAGACGGGTTTCCCAAGAATCATGCGCTCAAAAGGTATCGGGGAGATGTCTATTTCGAGATCAACAACCTTCAAAATCTGTTCTCCACTATGAAACGGGAGGGCTGGGGGGCAGCTTTTATCAGCGGGAAAATAGATCAATACCTTGGCTCGTTGCCTGCCCGGGAGGAATATATCGCCAAACGAGCTACCAAGGAATTCAAAAAGGGGGAGGTCCGGACGGATAAGATAGCCGAGGAGAAGGAAAAGATGGACAAGCTGAGGGCTGCCGTGGGCGAGTTCGATCGCTACCAGGAGCTCATGCGGCAGCACAACCGCTATGATTTCGACGATATGATCAATTGGGTGATCCAGGCTTTCGAGGAGAATAAGCCCTTGCTATTGTCTTATCAGGAACGTTATCAATATATACTGGTAGATGAATATCAGGACACCAGCGGGACGCAAAACAGGCTCGTCAGCCTCCTGATAAGCTTTTGGGAGCGGCCTAACGTCTTCGTGGTGGGTGACGACGATCAGAGCATCTACCGGTTCCAGGGAGCCAATGTGGAGAATATGCTGGATTTTGCGCACCAGTATGAAAAAGACCTGCTGACCGTGGTCCTGACCGATAATTACCGGTCTACCCAACCTCTGCTTGATGTCTCGCGGGCGTTGATAGAGCGAAACCAGGAACGGCTGGTCACCCAGATACCGGGGCTTTCCAAGCATCTGACCGCGAGCAATCCCCGCAGGAGCGAGCTCAAGCATTTGCCCCGGCTGCTGGAATACCTGAGTCCCCGGCAGGAGATGATCGGCATCACGCTGCAGGTGGAAAAGCTGCTGGCGGATGGGGTCGCGCCCGGGCGTATCGCCATCATTTATAAGGAGAATAAATACGGCGAGGAACTGGCCCGGTTCCTGGGATTGAAGAACATACCCGTCTTCAGCAAGCGTAACCTGGATCTTTTCACCGTCCCGCTGGTACAGCAGCTCATCCTGCTGCTGCGTTTCCTGGCGGCGGAGCATGATGCGCCCTATGGTGGAGACGAAATGCTGTTTGAGCTATTACACTTCCGGTTTTTCGGAGTCGCCCCGATGGAGATCGCCAGGCTTTCCGTGGAGGTGGCCGAAAAGCAGTTCGGGGATCAGCGGACGTCGATCCGCCGGCTGCTGTATGAAAAGGCCAACCGGCCCGCCCGGGATCTTTTTGACACGGGTTTGCCGGAGCCCCTGAAGAATGCAAGCGGGATACTTGAAAAGCTTATCGGGGACGTTTCCAATACCACGCTTCAGGGCCTTTTTGAGAGTTGCATCCGCGACACGGGCATCCTGGCTACTATTGTCAGCAGCCCCGATAAGATCTGGCTGATGCAGGTGCTGACGGCGCTCTTTGACTTTATAAAAGAAGAGTCGAGGCGGGACCCCGACCTCAACCTCGAGCAGCTGATCCAGATGATCGATCTTATGAAGAGCAATGGGCTTCCGTTGCCCCTGGTAAAGGTTTCCGGCAGCGACAAGGCCGTCAATCTGCTGACCGCCCATGGCAGCAAGGGTTTGGAATTCGAGCATGTCTTTTTCGCCGGCGCCAATGCCTCTACCTGGGAAAAAAAGCGGAAGTTTTCCGGCGGCTATAAATATCCTGATACCTTGTTCTCTTCCAGCGCCGCGGATGGATCGGCCGAAGAAGAGCTGCGCCGCCTGTTCTACGTGGCCCTCACCAGGGTAGAGCAGCACTTGTCCATTTCCTATTCCCGGTACCGCGACGATGGGAAGGAGCTGGAGCCCTCTGTATTTATCGCCGAGATACTGGATCAGCATAGGCTGCCTTTTGAAAAGGTTGTCATCGCCGACGGCGAGCTGCTGGATTTCAACCTCCTACCCTTCGGCGACGCCATAGCGCCTGAGATCCAGGCCGCGGAAGAGGATTTCATCGGCCGGATGCTGGAAAAGTTCGTCATGAACGTGACGGCGCTCAACAATTATCTGAAGTGTCCGCTAGAGTTCTATTACCGGAACCTGGTGAGGATACCCTCCCCTAAGAATGAGGCTACGGAATTCGGCAGCGCCGTGCATCACGCCCTGCAGCGACTCTTTGAGAAAATGAAGGCCGATCCTGGGGAGCAATTCCCTTCCAGGGCAGAGGTGCTTACGGATTTCGAATGGTATATGCGGCGCCACCGGGAGATCTTCACCCGGGAGGCCTTCGCCCGCCGAATGGAGTATGGGCTCGAGGTGCTGGCCAATTACTACGATAAGTACATCCACGAGTGGAATAAGATCGTGGCCGTGGAGAGGAATATCCGCAATGTGATCGTAAAAGGAGTGCCGCTGAAGGGGAAGCTGGACAAACTGGAATTCCAGGGCAAGGAGGTGAATGTCGTCGACTATAAGACCGGGGATGTGGACAAGGCAAGGGAGAAGCTGTCGCCACCCAGCGAGAAAGACCCTAACGGCGGGGATTATTGGCGGCAGGCCGTATTTTATAAGATCCTGGTGGATAGCTACGAACAGAAAGAGTGGAAGGTAGTCAGCGCCGAATTCGATTTTGTGGAGCCCGACAAGAAGAAAGAATACCGGAAGGCCAAGATCATGATAAGCCCGGAGGACACGACCACCGTATCCCAGCAGATCGTCGAAACCTGGCAAAAGATCCAGGACCGGGACTTCTATACCGGCTGCGGCAAGCCTGACTGTCATTGGTGTAATTTCGTCAAGACCAATGAGCTGGCCATCGCTTTACATGAGATCGAGGAGGAGGAAGAGGAGGAAACGAAATAACATTTTTTTGCAGTTTAAACGAATTATGTTTGCAAAATGAAGATCAAAACGGGTCTCCTTTTCCTTGCGCTTTATTCCTTAGTCATCCTGGGTGTCATCGGTCATTATGGCTGCGCTAATATCATCCCGCCGAACGGCGGTCCCAAAGATACTATCCCACCCCGGCTTGTGTCTGCCTTCCCGGTGGACTCGGTCCGGCACTTTGCCGAGAAAAAGATCATCCTGAACTTTAATGAATACGTCGACGGCAAGGATCTCCGCACAGAGCTGCTCGTAAACCCTGTACCCAAGGTGGATCCTATTGTGGACGCCAAGCTCAAGGTCGTCACCATCCGCATAAAAGACACCCCGCAGGCCAATACCACGTATTCGCTGAACTTTGGAAAAGGCATTAAAGACGTGAACGAAGGTAATGTCCTGCGCAATTTCACGTATGTCTTTACCACCGGCGATACCCTTGACAGGGGAGAGTTCATCGGGAATGTAGTTGTAGCCAACACAGGTAAGGTGGATACCACCATTGTCGCTATTCTGCATACGAGCGCGGACGACTCGGCCGTCATCAAAGACCGGCCGCGCTATATCGCAAGGACGGACAGCACCGGCAGGTTCCATTTCCGATTTCTGAAGCCGGGTAAATATGTGCTGTATGCGTTAAAGGATGATGGCGGCAGCCATAAATATCTTTCCAAATCCCAGCTATTCGCCTTTGCCGACGAGCCGGTCGTCATAGGGTCTAACACTCCGTCGGT
>JAMFRX010000131.1 GCA_026224995.1 Puia dinghuensis | reverse complement strand
TTTTCATTGGAGGTATGGAAGATATGCGTGCCGTAACGGTGATACTCGATCCCGGTGGCGCTGTCTGTCGTGGAGGCGCAGTTGCCGCCGATATGATCCCGTTTTTCGATGACCAGCACGGGTTGGTTTAATTGGCTGGCAATGCGTTCGGCAACCACAGACCCAAATAGTCCGCTACCGACGACTACGTATGAATACTCCGTTATATCCATGGCGCAATATACACTTAGCCTTTCAAATTACCATCACAGGTCCACCAGCGAAGTCAGCGGATAGCGCGTGTTGCGGTACATGCTCATATCCACGGAAACCTTGCCCACAGTGATAGGGCTCTCGACCCTGACGGCAATGTGGTTGGGGTCGTCGGTGACCCAGACCGTCATCTTTTCCCCGCCTTCGAACATCGTTCCCTTGACCAGCAGGGGCTTGAACTTAATGGTGCGGAATTTCGCATATTTGGTCCGGATAGTCTCTTTTCCCAGATAGCGGACATAGAGCTGGTAGACCTTCCGGTCGAGGAACATCTCGAAAGGGATCTTATCGTTGATCTTATGGTGGCTGAAATCGATGTTCCGGGCATAGAACGTAGCGCTCAGGACGTCCTGGATGCAATCGGTAACGGGATATACGCCGGAATTGGTGATGGCCGTATGGGCGGATTTGACAAAGGTGACATTCTCATAGGTCTTATAGCCGCCTTCGTCCACATCCCGGATGAACTTGTAAGGCTGCAGGGTGGCCGTGTCGATATAGCTCTCATATTTATCCCTGACCCTAAAGAATTTGTCATAAAAGGGGTAAGTCTTCCCTTCTGCTATGACATGGTAGACGTCTTTTCCCTGAAAGCGCTCCAAAGAGGTGTTGAATGTCGCTTCGCCTGCGGCGGCATAGACGCCTGCCAGGGTATAATAAACTTTGTAGGTAAGGGATTCACCGGCCTGGAAAGCCGTATTGTGCAGGCTGTGGCAAAAATCATCGCCGGGCTGGCCCTGCTGATCGCCAACTTGGGCATCCCCGGCCATGACTGGAAAGGTTAACGTCAACAACAAGATACAGACCGTAATAATTACTCTCATCGGCTTTTGAATAATTTGATGCTTACAATTAACAAACTTCCTATCAAGGCCGGTATGATCAGGTTGATCAGCCAGATTGTAAAGGAGGAGGCAAAGATACCCACAGTATTGGCACTATACAACTCCAGCACCTGGATGCTGGCCTCCCACCTTAAGCCCAGCTCTGTCAAAAAGGTAATAGTGGGGACCACCGCCATCACTAAAAATACAACACTCATGCCACCCCCGACCTGCCAGAAGCCAACGTTCACTCCAAAAACGGGAAACACGAGGCCATACTGGGCAAGGAATACAATATACCTGCCAAAAGATAAGAACAAAATTCGCAATAAGATCGTTGAGTCAAAATTTTCTAAAACATTTATATAAGCATTATACTTCCGTAAGGCCGGTATCTTCATCAGGAGGTCCGCGACCCAGGAGAGCCTGAAATAAATAAATGTTAAACTTATCAGCAGCAGGGTCACGATACCCAGGAGGATATGCATGGCCAGCTCCAGATGGAAGGGGCCCGGGACGACCCGATGGGGAGTGAGTTCGACGTAGAGGATACCTGCCAGGCCGGCTACCAGGGTGATCATGAGCTGGGCCATGCTGCAGGCGATCGTGAGGGCGATGGCCTGTGTCCGGTGGCCTTCCCGGATATAAAGGATGCGGCCCAGGTATTCGCCCATTCGGTTAGGGGTGAAAGAGGCGACGGCAGCGCCGGTAAAGACCGCTTTAAAGGCATCGCGGAAAGGCAGGCCACCGACGGGGCGCAGCGCCAGCTGCCATTTGCGGGCCTCAATTCCCCAGTTCAGCGGCATCAGGGCCACTACAAGCCACAGCTTCCATTGCTGAGGCCCGGTGACGGCCAGCCAGATCTCCTGTATAGAGTTTCGCCAATTGTGCTGGCGGGTGATCTGCCAATAGATAAAAGCAGCAAGCAGCAGGAATACCAGGGGGCCTAATACGTAATTGACTATTATTTTGGTAGATTTGTTCAACGCACATGCAATCTAAAATAATTTTGGGTATTGACCCCGGAACGGTCGTGATGGGTTATGGACTGGTAAAATGTACCGGTGATAAGCTGACCCTGATTGAAATGGGAGTCCTGCGGCTGCCGGCCGCAACGGATGGCTATGAGCGCCTGCAGCGCATCCACCAGAAGGTCCACGAGCTTATCGGCCGGTTCGGCCCCGAAGACTTCGCCATCGAAGCGCCCTTTTTCGGAAAGAACGTGCAGAGCATGCTTAAATTAGGCAGGGCGCAGGGCGTGGCGATCGCCACGGCTATCCAGGCCGGCATCCCCGTCACCGAATATTCACCCAAAAAGGTTAAACAGTCTATCACCGGCAATGGCAATTCGGAGAAGGAGCAGGTGTGGAAGATGCTGCAGCGCATCCTGGATCTGGAAAAAGAGATCTCCGCCTACGATGCTTCCGATGCGCTGGCTGTAGCCGTATGCCATTATTTTCAGCACAAGACCCAGGACCTGCTGCTGGAAGCCACCGGCAGCAAGACCGGCAAGACAAAGGGGAAGAAGGCCGGCAGCTGGGAGGCGTTCATCAGTCAAAATCCGGGGAAGGTTAAGTCTCGTTAATTCAAGGGATGCAGCTAAAGAAATATAAGATCCTCCTGGTCGCCCTTTGCTGCGCCGCAGCCCCCACTATCGCCCAGATGAGATACAAGGATATGATCTTTCCGGAATTTGTAACAGAAAAAAACCTATCCTATTCCGAAGGCCGGCAGGGGCTATTCGATCTCTACCGGCCCAAAAGCGATAGCGCAGCCCAAAGGCCGCTGATGATCTGGATGCACGGCGGCGGTTTCAAGTTCGGTTCCAAAGATGCCAGCGGGACCAGGCTTTGGTGCGAGACCTTCGCACGCAGGGGATATGTCTGCGCGGCCATCAACTACCGGCTGGGAAAGAAAAACCTCAGCTTTACCTTTACCGATCTCGTCAACAACTGCTTTCAGGGCGTACAGGGTGTCCGGAAGGCGATAGCCTTCTTCAAGGCCAATGCCGTCCGATGGAATATCGATACGACCCGGATCATCCTGGCCGGGAATTCGGCGGGTGGCATGCTGGCCCTGCAGACCGCGTACAGCACCGACGCCGGGCTCAAGGCGCTGCTCGACG
>JAMFRX010000130.1 GCA_026224995.1 Puia dinghuensis | reverse complement strand
TTTCCGGAAATGATCAACACACAGGTTGTGCGCGATACGCATCGCCCAGGGAAGGAATTTACCTTCTTCCGTGTAGCGGCCACCGCGAATGGTGTCGATAATCTTAATTAAAACGTCTTGGAAGATGTCCTCGGCAAGGTATTTATCCTTAACCAGGAAAAGAATGGAGGTGTACAACTTATCCTTGTGGCGGATGACCAGCGCCTCTAGCGCGTATAAGTCTCCGTCCCGGAATTGATGGATAAGTTCATGGTCAGTTTTTTTGCGTAGCAATGTCATAAACTTCTACGGGTTTTAAAGGTGATAGGATATATTTTGGATTTTAAAGATGGCTCGGTTTTTCTGTGTAGAAGTCCTCAGTCGATAGGCAACGCTTGGTTAAAAACTGTTAAAAAAATTTTGTGATATACACACTCACTGACCTATTGTGTACAAATAAAACTTGTTCTAATAGAGTTTAAAGATATACAATTTTTGGAATAAACCACATTTTGGGAAATTTTTTGTTTTTAAATTGTTATAACCTTGCGAATCCCAATAAGGGTACTACTTAATTGTCTTTTTTCGGTGTCTATTTTTGGGAAAAGAGTATAGTTCGGCCACTCCTAATTTTTTTGGGAAAAATTAGTCTTTTTTGCAGTAGGTTTGTTACAATAATATTATGGGTACGTCTGGTAAAGTAAAACAGCCAAAAAAACAATCACTTTCTTCCTCCACACCAGCCAAACAGGCAAAGACGCCGGCCCCAAATGCCGATGCGATCTTTATTAAAGGTGCGCGGGTACATAATTTAAAAAATATTGATGTGTCCATTCCCAGGAACAAACTGGTAGTGGTCACCGGGGTTTCGGGCTCGGGTAAATCCTCGCTCACTATCGATACCCTTTTTGCCGAAGGCCAGCGCCGCTATGCCGAAAGCCTCAGCGCCTATGCCCGACAGTTTATGGCCCGCATGGACAAACCGGATGTAGACTATATTAAAGGACTATGCCCGGCCATCGCCATCGAACAGAAGGTCATCACCCGCACTCCTCGTTCCACGGTGGGTAGCATGACCGAGATCTACGACTATCTCCGCCTCTTTTTCGCCCGGGTGGGAAAGACCTATTCTCCTGTTTCCGGCCGCATCGTAAAAAAAGACGACGTCTCGGACGTGATCTCCGCCATCTCCGCCCTGCCCCACGGCGATAAGATCTTGCTGCTTACCCCATTCCGGCAACATCGTAACCGGGATTCCCGGGAAGAGCTGAACATCCTCCTGCAGAAAGGATTCTCCCGGCTCTATGTCCCGGCTGCCGGCCAGACGGGCGAAACCCTGCGGATCGAAGACCTGCTGGAATTGGACGATAAGGCCTTGAAAGTTAGGCTTCCTGTTCCGACTACAACAGCGGCTTCCGATAAAGGCGCGGACCCCCGCGGTCCTGCCGTCCAGATCGGGGGCACCAGCATCCTGGTCGACCGCCTCATCGCCAAAGCCTTTGACGAGGACGACCTGCACCGCATGGCAGACTCTGTAGGCACCGCCTTTTACGAAGGCGAGGGCGAGATGCAGCTGGAGATCAACGGCACCCGGAAGATGGTCTTCTCCAACCGCTTTGAGCTGGATGGGCTCACCTTCGAAGAGCCCGTCCCTAACCTCTTCTCTTTCAACAACCCTTTCGGGGCCTGCCCCACCTGCGAAGGTTTCAGCCAGGTGCTGGGCATCGATGCCGACCTCGTCATACCGGACAAGCGGCTCAGCGTCTACGAAGGCGCTATAGCACCGTGGAAGGGTGAGAAGCTTGGCCAGTGGAAGGAACAGTTCATCAAAGCCGCCAAGAAATTCGACTTCCCTATCCACAAGCCGGTGATCGACCTGAACAAACAACAATATAAGATACTCTGGGAGGGCAACGAGCACGTACAGGGCATCAATGAGTTCTTTGCCGAAGTGGAACGTAACCTCTACAAGGTCCAGTACCGTGTCCTCCTTTCCCGCTACCGCGGCCGTACCGCCTGCCCCGACTGCAAGGGTTACCGGCTGCGGAAGGAAGCGCTATATGTAAAGATCGGCGACCGCAATATCGGCGAGCTCTGTGAAATGCCGGTTAAAGACCTCGTGCAGTGGTTCGAAGCGCTGGAGCTCGAAAGCCACGAACGGACGATAGCCAAGCGTATCCTCATAGAGATCCGCCACCGCCTAAGCACCTTGATGGACGTAGGCCTGGGCTACCTGACCCTGGCCCGTCTCGCCAACAGCCTCAGCGGCGGCGAAAGCCAGCGTATCCAGCTCACCCGCTCCCTGGGCAGCAACCTGACGAATTCACTTTATATCCTCGATGAACCCTCCATCGGACTTCATTCCAGGGATACCCAAAGGCTTATCCGCGTGCTCAAAGAGCTTCGCGACCTAGGCAATACCGTCGTAGTCGTAGAGCACGACGAGATGATGATGCGCGAGGCCGACTTTATCATCGATATGGGGCCCCTGGCTTCCCACCTCGGTGGCGAAGTAGTAGCCGCAGGTAATTATGAAACGCTTGTCAACGACGAGGACAGCCTGACCGGAAAATATTTGAAAGGAGAGCTGGCGATCACCCCGCCCGCCACGGTGCGTAAGTGGAAGCAATCCCTTATCCTCGAAGGCGCCCGGCAGAACAACCTGCAGGACCTCACCGTAGAATTCCCGCTCGGCGTTCTTTGTGTCGTCAGCGGCGTCAGCGGCAGCGGCAAGACAACCCTGGTCAAGCAGATCCTCTACCCGGCCCTGCTAAAGCTAAAAGGAGAGCCCGGAGACAAAGTGGGCTTGCACAAAGGGATCAAAGGCGACGTCGATAGCCTCTCCCAGATCGAGATGGTCGACCAGAACCCCATTGGCAAATCTTCCCGCAGCAATCCTGTTACATATATAAAGGCCTACGACGAGGTCCGCGATTTGTATGCCCGCCAGCCGCTGAGCAAGATGCGTGGCTTCCAGCCCAAGCATTTTTCCTTCAATGTCGACGGCGGCCGCTGCGACACCTGTAAAGGAGAAGGCGAACAGGTCGTGGAAATGCAGTTCCTGGCCGACGTCCACCTCACCTGCGAGGTCTGCCATGGCAAGCGGTTCAAAGAGGAGATCCTGGAAGTCACCTACCGGGAGAAGAATATCTATGAAATATTAGAGCTGAGCGTGGATGAAGCCCTGGACTTCTTCAAGGACGAAAAGGATATCCACCAAAAGATAAAGCCGCTCAGCGATGTAGGCCTCGGCTATGTCAAGCTGGGCCAGTCCTCCGATACCCTCTCCGGCGGCGAAGCGCAACGCGTAAAGCTGGCCTCCTTCCTCGGGAAGGGAAGGGCGCAGGGCCATATCCTGTTTATCTTCGACGAGCCTACTACCGGCCTGCATTTTCATGATATCCGCAAGCTGCTGACCTCCTTTAACGCGCTCATCGAACAGGGGCATTCCATCTTAGTCATCGAGCACAATACCGATGTCATTCGTTCTGCCGACTGGGTGATCGATCTCGGACCGGAAGCCGGCGATGGTGGCGGTAACCTGGTGTATGCCGGGGTGCCGGCAGGCCTCAAAAAGGTAAAAGAAAGCTATACAGGCAGATTCTTATAAGTGAAAGAGCCGGGCATTAACCCGGCTCTTTCATTTCATACTGCCATTCTGATATTTACTGCCTGTCTATTAATTCCATCCTCCTCCGAGGCTTCTGTATAATTCCACTTCTGCGCTCAGTTGTCCTTTCTTTATAGATGCTAATTCCAATTGACTTTGTAATACATTGCTCTGTGCCGTGATGACTTCCAGATAAGTGGCATAGCCGTTGGCAAATAAACTGTTGGCGTTAACGATGGCCTTTTGAAGGGTATCGACCCGGTTCGCGACCACTAGGCGCTGCTCTTTCAGCTTCGAGATCTTACCCAGTGCATCGGAGACCTCGCCAACAGCCGTAAGCACCGACTGCTTGAACTCGATCACCGTCTTTTCACGGTCGACCTCGGAGATGCGGTATGCCGTCTTCAATTTCTTCCGTTGGAACACCGGCTGCGTAAGCCCGCCGACAACGGCGCCAAACAACGACCCGGGGATATTGAACCAGTTCTTTAAAAGATAGTTGTCCCAGCCGCCTTCCGGCGAGATCACGATAGATGGATACAGTGCCGCCTTATTGATGCCGACATTGCCATTAGCGGCGGTTATCGCCAGCTCCGCACTCCGTACGTCGGGACGACGGCTCAGCAATTGTGCCGGCACTCCGGAAGAAAGTGTATCCCTTGCAGGTACCTCATCCAGGGTCCGGCCCCGGTCGATGGAAGCGGGAAGATTACCGATGAGGATGCTTAGGGCGTCTTCCTGTAAGAGAATGCTTTGTTGAATTTGCGGTACCAGTTCCGCTGCTGTCAGCTTCTGCGCCTCGGCCTGCTGTACACCCAGCGCCGTCACATCCCCTGAATTGAACTGCAGCCGGATGATCCGCAGCGTGCTGTCGTTCAGCGCAAGGTTACTCTTGGCGATGGCCAATTGGGCATCCAGCATCAGGAGGTTGTAATAGCCTTCGGCAACACCTGAGACGATATTTGTCTGCAGGGCTTTCTTGGCCTCGGCCGTCTGTAAGTATTGCGCCAGCGCCATCGATTGCTTATTCTTGATCTTACCCCAGATATCGGCCTCCCAGGACAAACCAAGATTGGCATTGTAATCGTTGAGGTATTTGGAATGGAGGAAGTCATTGGCCGTGATCCCATTCAGACTCTCGCTGCCGGGGCGGGTGAGGTTCGCCACTACATTCAACGTCACATCCGGCCAGTAGCCTAATTTGGCCTGCCCCAGCGTCAGCTGCGCCGAACGGATATTCTGGTACGCCACCTGCATATCATAGTTGTGAGCGATGGCGGTATCGATCAGCCGTTGTAATTCCGGGTCCGTGAAAAAACTCTTCCAGGGTAGACTGCCGACGCTTGTTGTATCGGAATCCGTTGCCGACCGGAACTGACCCGGCAATTGCGTGTTCGGTGTTGCCACGTCTTTTGAAACTTTACAAGCTGCCAGCCCCAGGATCAGGGCGAAGACGGTTGTTTTTATTGAAAAAA
The DNA here is from genome assembly GCA_026224995.1 of Puia dinghuensis. Lineage (GTDB taxonomy): Bacteria > Bacteroidota > Bacteroidia > Chitinophagales > Chitinophagaceae > Puia > Puia dinghuensis_A. The sequence goes on along the minus strand of JAMFRX010000130.1, from coordinate 11,081 downwards.
TTCTCATAATATAAATTTTTATGCTTGCTTTACGCTGGTATCGCACCAACAGGTTGGGGATGAGCCTCCGCGACACGTTTACCGACAAACCTTTCCTGTAGATACTGAAAGATGATGAACAATACCGGCACGATAAATACGCCGAGGATCACACCTGTGAGCATCCCGCCGACCGCGCCTGTACCGATGCTCCGATTGCCGAGCGCCGCAGCGCCCTTGGCACGCATCAGCGGCATCAGCCCCGCGATAAAGGCAAAAGAGGTCATCAGGATCGGGCGAAGCCGGAGCCGGGCCGCTTCCAGCGCTGCGTCCACCAGACTCATACCGTGATGCCGCCTTTGAACGGCGTATTCCACGATCAGGATCGCATTCTTGCACAGCAGACCCACCAACATGATCAGGCTCACCTGGACATAGATATTGTTGTCTATACCGAAGATCTGAAGGAAGACAAACACCCCGAATACACCGGCAGGGATGGACAAGACGACTGCAAGCGGAAGGATATAGCTTTCATACTGCGCCGCCAGCAGGAAGTAGATAAATACCAGGCTCAGCACAAAGATGAAGATGATCTGCGAACCTGCCGCCTTTTCTTCCCTTGTGATACCTGTGTATTCATAACCCCATCCCCGCGGCAACACCTTGGCGGCCGTTTCATCGATGGCCTTGATCGCATCACCCGTACTGTAACCGGGTTTAGGAACCCCATTGATCGTCGCCGAATTGTAAAGGTTGTTATGGCTTACTGTCTCAGGACCATATACCTTTCTCAAAGTGATCAGCTGATTCACCGGGATCATCTGTCCCTGGTTGTTCTTGACATAGATACCCGTGAGCGACGCCTCATTGTCCCGGTAAAGAATATCGGCCTGAGCCATTACCCGGTAATATTTGCCAAATCGATTGAAATCGCTGACGAAGGCGCTACCATAGTAGATCTGCATCGTCTGCATCAGATCGGCGACGGAGACACCCATCTGTTTTGCCTTGTTGTCGTCCACGTCCATCATATACTGAGGATTGCCGGACGCAAAGGTCGTGAAGGCGTACGCTATTTCAGGACGTTGCATCAGCGCCCCGATAAATTGATTGGACATCGCGCTCAGCCGGTCCATCGATCCATTGGTCTGATCCTGCAGCGCGAACTCGAATCCGGCCACGTTCCCAAAACCCTGTATGGTCGGGAAGGTAAAGAAGAAGGCATGCGCATCTTTCACCTGCATAGCGACCTTCATCGTCAACATGCCGCTTATGGTACCGATATCTTTTACCGGTCCCCGTTCATCGACCGGTTTCATCCGGACGAAACCAGCCCCATAAGGAGAGGCATTGGCGTTCGTGATGAAGTTCAGCCCTTCCACATTATATCTTCTGTCGGTGACGGGATCGGCCTTGATAATGCTGTCTATCTCCGCAACGGCTTTGTGCGTCTTGTCCAGACTGCTGCCGGGAGGCGTATTCACGGCATACAATATAAAGCCCTGGTCCTCCGTGGGAATAAACCCGCTGGGCGTCCGTTGCATGATCAGGTATGCGCTGCCGGCAAGGACAACCAGCCCAAGGATAGTGATCCATTTATGACGGAACAGGAAACCCAGACTAGTTACATATTTATTCGTCATGGACTTGAAGCCTACGTTAAAGGTGGCAAAGAACCGGGCGCCAAATCCCTTTCGCTTGCCATGTTCGTCCGTTGAGTGGAGATCTTTCAGGAAGATGGCGCAAAGCGCAGGGCTCAGCGTCAGGGCGTTCACAGCCGATATAAAGATGGCGATAGCCAAGGTGTAACCGAACTGCCGGTAGAATACACCCGTCGGCCCCTTCATAAAGCCTACCGGGATGAACACCGCAGCCATTACCAGCGTGATCGAAATGATAGCGCCGGAGATCTCGCTCATCGCTGTTAACGTGGCTTCCTTCACCGGCAAGCCCGTATTTTCCATTTTCGCGTGTACGGCTTCCACTACTACAATGGCGTCATCCACCACTATGCCTATCGCAAGCACCAGGGCGAACAGGGTCAGCAGATTGATGGTAAATCCAAACACCTGCAGGAAGAAGAACGTACCGATGATAGCCACCGGCACAGCAATGGCAGGGATCAGCGTGGACCGGAAATCCTGTAAGAAAATGAACACCACGATAAATACCAGGATAAAGGCCTCGATCAGCGTGTGTTTCACCTGATCGATCGAAGCATCCAGGAACTCCTTGGAGTTGAACATGATGGTAGTATGCAAGCCCTTGGGCAATTGCTTGGAGAACCGGTCGAGCAGATCTTCGGCTTGTGTCAGGATATCATTTGCATTGGAGCCTGATAGCTGCTGGATGGCAATACCGGTGGTAGGATGGCCGTTCAGCGTACTGTTTGAAGAGTAGGTATATGAGCCGAATTCCACCCGGGCAACATCCTTCAACCGGACCACGGAGCCATCGCTGTTGGACTTGACGATGATATTCTCATAGTCTCCGATCTTGTTGAGCTTACCCTTGTATTTCAGGACATACTCGAATACTTCCTTGCTGCTCTGACCGAGGCGACCTGCCGCTGCCTCCAGGCTTTGATCCTTGATGGCATTGGTCACTTCGATAGGCGAAAGGTTATTGGCCACCAGCCGGTCTGGCTTCAGCCAGATGCGCATGGAATAATCCTTGGTGCCGAAAGGCTGGGCGTCCGCGACACCCGGTATACGCTGGATCTTGGGGATCAGGTTGATCTTCGCGTAGTTCTGCAAAAAGGTCTCATCGTAGCTGCTATCGGTTGAATAGAGTCCGATGAACATGATGATGCTGTTCTGTTGTTTTTGTGTAGCGATACCGGCCTGGATAACCTCCGCCGGGATCTGGCTCGTGGCCTTGGACACCCGGTTCTGCACGTTCACGGCTGCGATATCGGCGTTGGTCCCCTGTTTGAAAAAGACGGTGAGGCTCATGCTTCCATCGTTGCTGGAGTTGGAGGTCATGTAGGTCATGTTCTCCACCCCATTGATAGCTTCTTCCAGCGGGGTAGCGACGCTGCGTGCAACGACTTCCGCATTGGCACCGGGATAAGTGGCCGTCACCAGTACGCTGGGCGGCGCAATATCCGGGAACAGTGAGATGGGCAGGGTAAATATGGACAACCCACCCAGTATAAGCAATATGATAGACACGACCGTTGATAACACCGGCCTTTCAATAAATCTCTTGAGCATAATATTTAATTATTTATCGCCGCCGCAGCGGCGAAAGATTATAAGGGCATCACCTTGAACAGGCTGTCAGCGGACAGGATCTGTGGACTGATCACCGACCCATCCGTAAGACGATCCATACCGGCGAACACGATCTTGTCTCCGGCCTGTACGCCTTTGTCTACTAAATAATAATCCGTTGTCTTACTGACGATATGCAGCTGTTTGCCGGTGACCTTATTGCTATCCCCAACAGTGAATACGAAGATCTTGTCCTGTATTTCGTAGGTGGATGTCTGGGGTACGGGCAAAAGACCGTCGTTGGCCTCGGGTATCCGGATCCTTCCTGTAATGCCCGAGCGAAGCAGACGTTCTGCATTCGGGAAGATGGCACGGAACGTTATTGCCCCGATACTTTTGTCAAACTGACCTTCCATGAGCTCGATCTTGCCTTTGTAAGGATAGATGCTTTTATCGGCGAGCTGAAGTTCTACGGGCGGCAATCCCTTGATCTTTTCATCGATCGTTTTGCCGGGGAACTTGTTGGTGAACTTTAGAAAATCACTCTCGCTCATTCCAAAATAAGCATACACTTCCTTGATTTCCGAGACCACCGTCAGCGGCTGTGCTTCACCCTTACCTACCAGGGCGCCGACTTTGAAGGGGATGCGGCCAATATACCCGCTTACGGGGGCCTTGATCAAAGTATAGCCAAGGTTGATGCCTGCATTGTTGCCTTCAGCTTCTGCCTGACTTACCTGAGCTTTTGCTGCATCATAAGCGGCTTGCGCGGCCTTCAGCTGTTCATCGGAGATCACCTTGTTCTCTACCAGGGGGGTAAGCCTGCGGACTTCGATGGCGGCCTTTTCTTCGTTGGCCTTTGCGGCTTCCACGTTGGCCTGTGAATTGTGCACCTGAGCGTCATAAGGCCGGTCGTTGATCTTGAACAACGGCTGCCCCTGTGTTATATAAGCGCCTTCTTCTACATAGATCTTATCCAGATAGCCGCTGACCTGCGGACGGATCTCAACATTCGTTTTCCCTTCTATCGAAGCGGAGAACTCCTGGAAAGTCGTTGCAGCAGCAGAATTGATCGGAAGGACGGGGAGGGACTGAGGCGGCGGTGCTGCCTGAGTACCCTGGGCCTGGTTGCAGCCGCTGATATAGAGGGCGACAGCTACCAGGAGTGCGGAAAATACCAGATACTTTCTCATAACTTTATTAAATTTTTTAATGGTGTTAGGTCAAACGGATAAAAGCCTTTCTTGTTCATATTATTTATCACTGTTAAATGAATGGGCAAAAAAATTTCACCTCCAGATGGCTACGACGATTCAACATCGTCAAAAAGGACAATCGTTGTGATTTTTTTTGGTACGGCTGGCAATCGCTGGCACTGTTTCTCGGGGTCGGTGCGCCTGGCCAACTAGTTCTTGAGCGACCTGGTGATGCCGGTTATGGCATCCTTGAGTATCTGACGGTTTATCTCGTCCGAAGTTCCCTTGCGGACGATGTTTATGGAGATTAGGCCGTGAATGATCGACCAGTAGGTATAGTACTTCGTACATACCCGGTCGTCTTCCATGTCGCTGATACCCATCATTTCTGCGATGGGACCGGCGGCGATATCATAAGGGGTGGATCCCGGTGGCAGGATCTCGTCCATAATGCAGCAGTTCATCTCTACGCCAAACATCAGCTGATAATATTCTTTTTCTTCAAAAGCGAAATTCCAGTAAGCCAGCCACATGGCCTCAATCTGTCCGGCCAGGTCTTCGTGGCTGTCCTTCGCGTCCTGCATCCGGCCTGCCAGCAGCATAAAACCCTTTTTCGTCAGCTCCAGCAGGATGGCTTCCTTGTTCGCATAGTATTCATAGATTATCGGCGCTGTATACTCGATCTTATCGGCTATCTTCCGCATGCTCAATGCCTGCCAGCCCTCGTCCTTCACGATGTCGTAAGCCGCATCCAGGATATTTACCCTGGTCTGCTCTTTCAATCGGTGAATTCTCTCCTTGCTCCCCATGTGATTTTTTCGCGCCTTGGCGCCCCCCACCTCCCGATGGGATTTGTTTTTCAACCTATGCGGCGTAAATAATTTAACACCGTTAGACAAAATTAGAACTTATTTAGATTCCGCCAAGAATATTTTTTTAATTTTCTTCCCGCAGGCACTTCACCGGGTTGGCTAAAGCCGCTCTAATCGTTTGTAAACCAACGGTAAACAAAGAGATAAAAAAAGCTACCCCACCCGCCAGCGCAAAATACCACCAATGAAGGCCAATGCGGTAATGATATCCGTTCAGCCAAAGGTCCATGAAATACCAGCACAGGGGTGTGGCTACCAGCAGGGCGAGGACCACAAGGAACAGGAACTCTTTTGAAAGCAGGTGGACGATCTCTGTCACGCTCGCGCCGAGGACCTTGCGGATCCCGACCTCCCGGGTCCGTTGCAGGGTCGTATAGGAGGCCAGTCCTAATAGTCCCAGGCAGGAGATCAGGATGGCAAGAACGGCAAAGTGCAGGAATAGCCGGCCGAAGCGGTCTTCGTCCTGATACCGTTGGTTGAAGAACTCGTCCTCGAAATAATAGCTAAAGGGGCGGTAAGGGATCGTCTTTTTCCATAGGCCTGCGATAGCGGCGATCGTTGCCGGCAGATTCGCCTTCCGCACATGAATGGATAGAAGGTTGGCGTCGTTGGGAACCACAAGCAGGCCCAGCGGCCCGGTATTATATTTCAGCGTGAAGTAGTTGAAATCCCTAACGACTCCGATGATCTGTCCTGCTCTTCCATACGTGCGGAATTTTCGGCCGATGGCCGCTTGCGGGCTGGTATAGTTTAGTTTCTTTACTGCGCTTTCGTTAAGGATTATCGCCGTTGTAGAATCCGTGCTGTAATCCCGGGAGAAGGCGCGCCCGGCGACGATACCCATTTTATGTTGGGGCATATAGCTGAAATCGACAAGATAGAGATTGAGGTCGCCGGTCTGCATCTTTCCTTGCGGGTCCTGCAGTTCCGATAAGGCATAGATAAGCCCGCCACCGGGTGAGCTGGAAGAAAGCGAGGTAGAGACCACCCCCGGCAAACGGCCGATCTCCTGCTGAAGGGGAAACTTGTGATCATCTCCCCGGGTGTCCAGCACCAGCATCTGTTTGTTATCGAGTCCCAGGTCGTGATCGTATAGGTAGCTCAGCTGCGCATGGATCACCGACGTGGCCGCGATAAAAGCAATGGAGATCGTGAACTGGAAGACGACCAGCCCTTTCCGGAGGAACAGCCCGCGCGCGCCCGTGGCGGAACGGCCCTTTAATACAACCACCGGCTGGAAAGCGGCTAGTAACAGGGCAGGGTAGACGCCTGACAGTAGCCCGATGCCGACAGCCAGGCCCAGCAGGTACAACAGATAGCCGGGATGATGGAACAGACCGTCACAAATGGTCTTGCCGGCAAGAGAATTCAATTGCGGGATGAGCAGGGCGCATACGCCCACAGCCAGAGTGAAGGCGATCAAACACTGTAATACCGATTCCCCCAGGAACTGCCCCGTCAGCTGTCTGCGTTCGGCGCCCATGACTTTCCGGATGCCTACTTCCTTCCCCCGCTCCGTGGACCTTGCCGTCGTCAGGTTGATAAAATTGATGGCCGCGATCAGCAGTATAAAGATACCCACGATCGAAAACACGTAGACATTTGTCCTGTCGCCTTGCACGGGCGCATCCCATTCACCCGCCGGGAGATACATATCCCTTAGCGGCCGCAGAAAAAGGCTGAAGAACAGCTGGTTCTTTTTCATATCCAGCCCATCCCTTTTCTCAAGGAAGGCCGGGAACTTCTTTTCCAGGGCAGCCGCATTGGCGCCGGGTTTCAGCAGCACATAGGACCACAGACCGAAATTGCTCCAGTCTCGGTCCTCATTGGGATTAAGCAGCCTGCTTGTTGACTTGGAAACAAGCAGGTCGGCCTTCAGCTCTGTGTTCTCCGGCATATCCTTCATGATGCCGGTGACCCTGGCCGTCAATCCTTCTTCCTTCAGTAACAGGGTCCGGCCCATGGGATTGCCGTTGCCAAAATATTTTTTCGCGGTCGTCGCCGATAATACGATGCTTAGCGGCTCCCGTAGTGCCGTGCGCGGGTCACCCTGCAACAACGGGAAATCGAAGACCTCGAAGAAAGTGGAATCGGCCAGCACGCTCTTGTCTTCTTCAAACGCCAGGGCGCCATTCCTCACCAGCCGCCGCTGTTCGTCGACCCGCACCACTTTCTCTATCTCCGGGAATTCTTCCGCGGCGTTGATGGCCATAGGCGCGGAACACAGGCCCTGGTGGATGATGCTTGTGGGCGTCTTCACATCGCAGACCAGCTGGTATATCCTGTCCGCTTTGGTGTGGAAGCCGTCATAGCTCAGTTCGAAATGGACATAGAGAAAGACCAGGAAGCAGGCCGTCAGGCCGATCGTCAGTCCGATAATATTCAGGAAGGAAAAGGCCCGGTGCCGCCAGAAATGGCGGAAGGCGATGCGAAGGTAGTTCCGTAGCATGAGGCACTAGCGGAGCCGGTCCGCGCTTTTTACCAGCTTTTCGTCTTTCATGATGCCTCTCGCCGCAAGGATCAGGAACAGCGGCATCGCAAGCGTCAGCAGGGCGCTGAGCGAAAAGGTCCCATCGATATAATTCTTGGTCGCAAGCCAATAAACGACGATGTTCCCCAATGATATCACGACCAGGGCGATGGTGATCAATAGCTGCCGCTTTCTGTTCTTATAGCCGAAGATATTCACCAGGCTGCCCAGGGCCAGCAAAACCGCGATGATCGTGAGCCCCCAGTTGCCGGTCGCTGTCAGCAGGCCCAGGATGCCCTTGTCAAGGTCGGACCTATGGCCGCTGAAAAAAGGCAGCCTGAACGTCAGTACCGCACAGGCTGCGGTACACAGCAACCACAGCGTTTGTTTTCTTTGCAGCATAATCTATATTGTTTAGGCCAGCTCCGGATAGAGCGGGAATTGTTTCATGAACGTGCTCACGTCCCCACAGATCCCTTTCAGCACATCGTCCTTTTCCGCATTTACCAATGCCTTGTCGATCATCTCTACGATCGTGGCCATATGCGCTTCCTTCATGCCACGGGTAGTGACGGCCGGAACGCCTACGCGGACACCGCTGGTGATGAAAGCGCTCTTATCGTCGTAGGGGACCATATTCTTATTGACGGTGATGCCGGCCTTGCCCAGCGCTATCTCCGCCTTCTTGCCACTGATCTCCTTGTTACGAAGGTCTATCAGCAGCAGGTGATTGTCGGTTCCGCCGGAGACGATATTGTAGCCCTTGGCTAAAAAGGCCTTGTTCATAGCCTGTGCATTGCTGATGATCTGTTTGGCATAGCTGGTGAACTCGTCGCCGAGGATCTCGCCGAAAGATATAGCCTTGGCCGCGATCACATGCTCCAGGGGACCGCCCTGGGTACCGGGGAAGACGGCCATATCTAACAGGTTGCTCATTGGCCGGATATTCCCTTTCACATCCTTCAGACCAAAAGGGTTGTCGAAATCTTTTTTCAGCAGGATGATGCCGCCACGGGGCCCGCGCAGTGTCTTATGCGTCGTAGAGGTCACAAAGTGACAATGATCAAATGGGCTGTTGAGCAGTCCCTTGGCGATAAGCCCGGCCGGATGCGCCATATCGCACATCACGAAAGCGCCTACGGAATCGGCGATGGCCCTGATCCGAGCATAATCCCAGTCGCGGCTGTAGGCGCTGGCGCCGCAGATGATCAGCTTAGGCTTTTCTTTTTTAGCTACAGTCTCCATCATCTCATAGTCTACCAGCCCGTCCTCCCGTCCAACACCATAAGATACGGGACGGTATAGCTTGCCGGAGAAGTTCACAGGCGAGCCGTGCGTCAGGTGTCCGCCCATGCTGAGGTCCAGGCCTAAGATGGTATCGCCCGGCTGGAGGATGGCCAGCATGAGGGCGGCATTCGCCTGGGCGCCGCTATGCGGCTGTACGTTGGCGTATTCGCAGGCGAAGACCTGCTTCAGCCTGTCGATCGCCAGCTGCTCTACCTGGTCAACGATCTCGCAGCCGCCATAATACCTTCTGCCCGGATAGCCTTCTGCATACTTATTGGTCAGCACAGTGCCCATGGCCTGCATTACGTCCAGGGAAGTAAAATTCTCGGAAGCGATCAATTCAATGCCATGGCGCTGGCGTTCTAATTCTTTTTTGATGAGGTCAAAGACTAACGTATCCTTTTGCATGGCGCAAAAATAGGTCAAAAAGAATAATTTTCGCTATTTTACGCCCGCAACTGGACTCCGTCCGGTCGCCGACGACAACCATTTTTACATGAAAGCGATCATTCCGGTAGCAGGCGCTGGCACCAAATTACGTCCGCATACATACACGCAGCCCAAGGCTTTGATCCCTTTAGCGGGTAAGACTATTCTCTCTATCATTGTCGACCAGCTCATGGAAGCGGGGATCACCGAATTCATCTTCATCGTAGGTTATCTGGGCGAAAAGATACAGGACTTCGTCAGACAGAAATACCCGCAGCTCACCGCTCATTTTGTCTATCAGAACGAACGCCAGGGCATCGGTCACGCCGTCCTGCTCACCCGGCCCATTGTAGGAGATGACGAGGTGTTCATCGTCCTTGGCGACACCATCTGCGAATACGACGTGAAAGACGTGCTCAGCCAGCCCCATTCACTCCTCGGCGTGAAACGCGTCGACGACCCACGGAATTTCGGCGTCGCGGAGCTGGAAGACGACGGCAGCATCGAAAGGGTGGTGGAGAAGCCCCAGATCCCCAAATCCAATATGGCCTTGGTGGGCATCTATCGCATCCGGGAGACGGCCGTTCTCTTCAATTGCCTGGAAACCAATATCCGCAACCACGTGACCAGCTATGGCGAATACAACCTCACCGACGCCATCGAATGCATGATCCGCAGCGACGTAAAGTTTAGGGCCTTCAAGGTCCAGAATTGGTTCGATTGCGGCAAAAAAGAGACCCTGCTCGAGTCTAATGCCAAACTGCTCAAGAAGTTCGGTGGCACCATCGCACCCGAACACCAATTCGAGAATACTATCATCATCCAGCCTGTGAGCATCGCCCCCGGCTGCGATATCCGCAACTCCATAGTCGGCCCTAACGTGGCCATCGGGGAAAAGACCCGCATCAACTATTCTATCCTCAAGGATTCCATCATCGGCTCCTTCGCCGACCTCTACGATATCGTCCTCACCCACTCCCTCATCGGCAGTGACACCGAGGTCAAAGGCGAATCCCGCAGCCTGAATATCGGCGACAATACCGAGATCGACCTCGGAGAATCATGATAATCGGCCACTCCGACCCCGATTTGTACATCTGCAAAAAAACAACTATATTAGTGGTGTAGCCAGGTCTCCCACCATATGAAGGATGAAGCACCAACGATTGCCGTAGATTGGTCCAATGCTAACTTTTAAAATTGTTGTATGGGCGCGCCAAAAAAGTTACTCTCGCTCCTGCTGCTCCTCCCGCTTGCGGTATTCGCGAAAGCAGGGACCGGCAAGGTAGAAGGTGTGTTGAATGGATATGTAACGGATGCCGTTACCAAGAAGCCACTGCCCGGCGTCATGGTTTCCGCCATCATTCCCGGGACCAACAACCTCCGGGAGGTCCTCACCGATGCCGACGGCTATTTTCGTTTTGTAGAGCTGCCTGGATCCCAGGTTACGGTGGAGTTCAATAAGAAAGGCTATCAGGTCTTGAAACGGCCAAATGTCACCATCAAAGAAAAAGCATCGGTAAAGCTGAACGTGGAGTTCCTTCCTTCAGAAGATGATCTCAATTCCGGCAACACCGAGCTCCCCGTGCTCCATCTTCTGGACGAAAGCTAACGGTAGAAGCGGTTGCCT
>JAMFRX010000129.1 GCA_026224995.1 Puia dinghuensis | reverse complement strand
GGCGGGATGCTCCCACCAGGTTTCTAACTCCGCTTGCGTAATCTCCACCAGCCCACACTGTGTGGTTAGCCAAAGCGCACCTGAACGGTCGAAAACAAATCCGTATGCACCGCCACAAGGCAGGCCGTTCCCGCGGCTATCTCCTTCATGGGGCTCAGGTCGCTGGTGATCACCGGGCGACCGGCCTTTTGCGCTTCAAGGATAGGCAGGCCGAAACCTTCAAAGGTGGAAGGGAAAAGGACGAGGTCGGCGTCGGCATAGCAAGCCGCCAGCTCCCGGTCCGTCAAATGAGCGCTTTGCCGGTAGTCAATGCCATGGCGGGAAAGCAGGTCTTTTTCCACCTGCGGCAGCACCCCTACTATGTGCAGCTGGCAGTCGATGCCTTCCAGCGCCGGTATGACCCTGAGCAGGTTCTTGTTGGGCGTGATCCCGAGGAAGAGGATCACGGGGTGGCCTGACCTAAAAGGACGCGGAACATTCGCTATCGAACCGCTCACCGGGTTCGGGATGACCACAACTTTTTCCGGCGCACAGCCGGTAAATCGCAGGATATCGCGACGGGTAGCCTCCGAGATGGTGGTGACGAGCGCACAGCGGCGAACCGGGCCATCCAGGAACAGCTGCTTCAGTATCCGTCGCTTGATGCCCCTGGTTTGGTAGAGGAAGACGCAATCGTGGATGGTCAGCAGGGTCCGGCGACGGGGAAGCCCGAAGGCTACGTAATGGATATCGCCCGTGATGTGGTAGACATCCGACCTGTTGTTCCGGCTAAAGACATACGCGGCGATCACATTCCTGAACGAAACGCCAAGGTGGGGGACAACCAGCTTTTCCAGTGTCGCCATTTTACCCAATTCTTCCTCAAGATCGGAGAAGACACGTTCTATGCTAAAAAAATCGGGATTCTTATGCCGGAAGATAAGGGCCGCCTTCATGGTTAAAGCTTGATATTGAATGCGTACTTGAACAGCCGGCTAAAAATGATCATGAACATCAGGCTGGTGACAATGGATCCTACGGTGGTGAGGATATCCGTTTCCACTACTACGGCATAAAAGAACAAAAAGGGTATCCAGCAGAGTATAGAGGGTTGAATTTCGGAGCGCTTGAGCAGATAGGTCAATATGCCATTGAAGAATAGCCCATAGAAGAACATAAAGACTATGCCGCCGAACCTTCCGAAGTTGGCATAGGCTTCGCCTATCGGGCCGATGTTCTCGCTGAAGCCTACCAGGTAAAAGCCCCAGAAACGTAGCAGGTTGGCCCGCCCGCCCGCCTCTGGCTTGTCAGGCCAGATGAACCTGGGTATGAACGCAGCCAGCACCGAGGTCCCGATCGTTTCGCCATAGGCATAATCGAATTTACTTGGCACCCTGGCCATGGTCTCGGCGATCAGCCAGCCCTGGTTCATGCGGACCGCCGTACTGAACAGCTTATCTTTCTGCAGCATGGTGGAAGGATGCAGGACGGATTCGGAGATCAGCTGACCGAAATAGCTGGCATCGCCGCCGTTGCCGCTGCTGTGCCAGATCTTCTCCCTATACCCTTTTTTGACATTTTGGATCACGAAGATCGTCATGAGGCCCACAAAACAAATGGTCAGCTTCACAGGAAAGGAGATCTTTTTCAGGTAGATCGCCACTAAGATATAGAACAAAGCCACCAGGAAGACCAGCTCTCCAAAAAGGCCGGTGGAGACGGAGTTGAGCGTCAGCACGCCCAGCACCCCCAATAGGATCTTATTCTTGTTCTTGTTCTGCGAAAAGAAGATGTAGAATACGCCCACATAGGACAAGTGCTCCAATAGATTCACTGGCCGGTTCAGGGAGGAGGGCACAACGTGGTAAAGTACGCCGGAGACGAGGCTGATGCCGATCAAAATGAATCCGATATTGTCCTTGCCTTTGAAATAATTTTCCAACTTCTGCCTGTACCCTCGCCGGTCCGTATTTATCTGGAGCTTCGCCAGCGAAAGCTTCATGCCGATGATCATGGTCACGGTGCCAGGCAGCGCAAAAGAGAAATAGTCGTCGGCTGAAATAGGCATATACAGGCGGAATATCCTTGCCAGATGATCCTCCCTGGTGTAATATTGATAAAAGATCACCGGCATTACCAGCCAGGTGAACACGGCCAGAATGATGGCGATGTCAAGAACTACGATCTTGCTGCCCAGATTGTCGAGGAAGTCAAACAAACAGAAGACCAGCAGGCCGATAGACACTGACTCATACATGCCCAGCCCCCCCAAATAGTTGAAAAAGATGAGGGCTATAAAAGCAATTACAAGGAAAACGACTCTTTTACTACTCATGGATTTCTAGGATCGCTTTTTCAATAGCCGCGGCAACCTGCTCATAGGACCAGGAACGGATGGCCTTGCCGGAGGCTTCGCCCATTCCTTTGAGCTTGCTGGTATCATGGATCATTAGCCTCATTTTTGTGACAAGGTCCTCCAGGTCCCCGGCATTAAAGATAAATCCATTTTGCCCGTTCGTGACCAGATCTATAGCGCAGCCGCACCGGTTGCTTACCAATACCGGCCGTTCGCAGGCCATGGCCTCGTTTACGGCAAGCCCCCAGGTTTCTTCCGGACCCCGGGAGGGGAGACAAAAGATATGTCCGATCCGGTAGACCACCGGCATTAAGGACTGGTTGATAAAAGGCAGGAACCGGATATTCCTGTTCTTTGCGGCCAACGTCTTCATTTCCTGTTCCAGCTCCCCATCC
>JAMFRX010000128.1 GCA_026224995.1 Puia dinghuensis | reverse complement strand
GGCGTAAGGCCCGCGGGCGTATTTACGAGCATACAGGATGCCAGGGCGGCAGGGGAATACGATGTGATCCTGGATTCCATCGGTGGCGAAACCTTGGGGGCCGCCCTTTCCGCCCTCGCCCCGGATGGCATCTGCGTCAACTTTGGCAACTCTTCCCGCCAGCCAACGACATTCAATGTCCGGTCCTCCGAGTGGTCCTTTCACCGTAAGCAATGTATCTGGATGGGTCGTGAGGTCCCCGCTGACTGTCCCGCCGTTTTCGCGAAGCTTGCAGGGCTTGTAAAACAAGGGAGCCTTCGCATCGCCATCGATGCGGCCCTGCCCTGGGACAGGATATCCGAGGCCGCTGAGTTTCTCTTACAACAGCGCATTAATGGGAAGATCGTCCTTACTGTTCCTGCAAAAGGTTAGTGCTGACTTTGTCACCGTTTGAACCGCACCAGATTCTTCATGCTGTTAACGATGAATATTCTTAATTTTACAGCATGTCATCCTCTGCCAAGGCATTTTTGCTCCTCCGCCTCGCCATCGGCACCAGCTTCTTCGGCCACGGCCTCGTCCGCCTTCCCAAGCTAGACAAATTCGCTCATGGCATGATCGCTCAGTTCCAGCATTCCATTCTCCCCGAAGCCATCGTCACGGCCTTCGCCTACGCCCTGCCCTTCGCCGAATTCATCATCGGCCTACTGGTCCTCCTCGGCCTCTTCACCCGCCAGTCTCTCGTCGCCGGCGCCATCGTCATGCTCCTCCTCATCTTCGGCACTACTACCATCGAAGGCTGGAACAACCTGGACACCCAACTCATCCACCTGCTCTTCTTCGCCGGCCTCCTGCCTTTCGTCGACCAGTACAATACATATGCGCTGGATAAGGTCATCCGGAAGCCCCGCTGATGGATTTCTAAGATTCGTAGCTTTCTTTTCAAAGACGAGATTGATGCGGCACACCCATCTCCGATAACGGCACTAGGCGGCAATAAAGAGCAGCATGCCATTCTTGGCACTACGGCTGGTCGACCAGCAGGCGCGCAATATACTTCCTGGTGTCAAGCGCAATTTCGTTACGATAAACACAGATTTTCTTCAGAATCTGGTCCTAACTTCAGATTTGCTCTCATATGATCTCTGGATGCTGCTCCCGGCTGGTCGTTTTAATAAAGTGATACATGAAAATATTGGTGATTGAAGATGAGGAGCGAGTGGCGATGCCAATTAAAAAAGGGTTGGAAGAGCTTGGTTTTCCCACGACGATCGCTTCTGATGGGCTGGCTGGAAAAAGGCTGGCGTTGAGTGGCGCGTTCGACCTGGTCATCACGGACATACTCCTCCCGGAGATCAACGGCATCGAGCTATGCAGGTCCATCCGGCATGAATTTCCGCATATGCCCATCATTATGCTGACGGCTTTGGGAACTACCGACGAGAAAGTGGAAGGTTTTGATTCCGGCACCAACGATTATATGGTAAAACCGTTCGATTTCAGAGAGTTATACGTTCGAGTGCGGGAATTGTTGAAAAGGAGCAATGCCGTCGGTGGAAACGCGAAAAAGATCCTCTTGTCGGCGGGAAGCCTGGAAATGAACGTACACACAATGATCGTCAAACGGGGCGACCAGGAGATCAACCTCACACGCAAGGAGTTCAAACTGCTCGAATACATGCTGAATAACCAGGGCAGGGTGCTCACACGAGCCGAGATCGCCGAAAACGTCTGGGAGACGGCATTCGATACGGGCACCAATTTTGTCGACGTCTACATCAATTACCTCCGCAAAAAGATAGACAGGGGCTTTGATAAAAAGCTCATCCATACCAGGCCTGGGATCGGCTTCATCTTAAAGGAACAGGTATGACAATCAGGTTAAAACTGACCTTGCTATTCTCTGGACTCTTTGCCTTGCTGCTGCTGGGGTTCTCGCTCGCAGTCTATTTGTTCAACACTACCCAACGCGAAGAGGCTTACTACAAACGCCTGAAGCAACTGGCGATCACGAAGACCAATTTGCTGTTAGGCGCTAAAGTGAACCCCGCTGTATTGCAACTGATCTACAAGAGCTCGCTCAATACCCTACCACAGGAAGAGGTCGCCATCTACGACACGACCTACCACATCCTTTACCACGACGCGATGGATATCGACAAGGTCAAAGAAACCACGGGAATGCTCGACAGCATCGTCCGCCTTGGAGAGATCCATTTCTATGTCCAAGACCTGCAGGCGATCGGCTTCTCCTATACCTTCCAGGGAAAGATCTATGTCATCACCGCTGCGGCGAAAGATGACTACGGGTTGAGCAAGCTGAGCACGCTGCGGGCAGCCCTGGTCATCGGTTTTCTCCTTGCGGTGCTGCTGACCCTGCTGACAGGCATTTTCTTTTCCCGAAAGGTCCTCCGGCCGGTGTCCGACATGGTAGGGAAAGTAGGGGAGATCAGCGCCTCCCGACTTGATCTTCGCATCGAGGAAGGAAAGGGAAAAGACGAAATGACCGAACTGGCCCTTACCTTCAACCAGATGCTAGCCCGCCTCGAGAATTCCTTCAACGCGCAAAAGCAATTCGTCTCCAATATCTCCCACGAGCTAAGGACACCCCTGGCCGCCATCATCACCGAGTTGGAGGTTACGGCTATCAATGAAAGGTCTGCCCAGGAATATAAACACATAAATGGGCTGGTTTTAGAAGAGGCGCGCAAATTGTCCCGCTTGTCCACCGATCTGCTCGATCTGGCTAAAGCCAGCTATGATCCTTCGGGCATCACCTTTAGGGAACTTCGCCTCGACGAAGTCCTGCTCGATGCCCGACAGGGCATCCTGCGCGCCAACCTCAATTATAAAGTGGAATTACAGTTTGGGACGGACATAGAAGAAGGTGATCCTATCGCTATCAGCGGCAACGAATACCTGCTGAAAGTGGCATTCGCCAACCTGATGGAGAACGCCTGTAAGTTTTCTGCCGGCCGCCAATGCCATGTCACCATCAATTTTCAACAGCAGCGCCCCGTGATCGCCTTCCGGGACGACGGGATCGGCATTCCAGCGACGGACCTGCCCCATATCTT
>JAMFRX010000127.1 GCA_026224995.1 Puia dinghuensis | reverse complement strand
TCGTTAAATTCTATCCGACGGGACATTTTGCGCTCGAGACGCACCTGGCGGAGATCGGGCAGGAGATCTTGTCCTTTTTAGGGTCTTTAAGGGCGACTGCGCCCGGAGCGAGGCCGCCGTTCCCGCCCTTCAACCGCGAGAGCGCCCTGCAGAAGGTACAAATGGCGGAGGATGCCTGGAATAGTAAAGACCCTGAGCGAGTTTCGCTTGCTTATACCGTGGACACCGAGTGGCGGAATCGGTCGGAGTTCATGAATGGCCGGGAGGAGGTGAAGGCGTTTTTGAAACGTAAATGGGAGAAGGAGCTGGATTATAAATTGAAAAAGGAGTTGTGGGGTTTCCGCGAGAACAGGATGGCGGTCCGATTCGAATATGAATGGCACGACCATCAAGGGCAATGGTATCGCAGCTATGGCAATGAGCTGTGGGAGTTTGATGAGAATGGGCTCATGCGGAAACGGTTCGCGAGCATCAATGATATGGAGATCGAAGAGAAAGACAGAAGGATTGTCTAGCGGGTTCCTCGCTTCTGCAACCAGCGCCTTACCGGCTCATCGTAGAGTTTAAGGCAGGCGTAGGCAATAATCACGGCCCCGGAAAAGGTTGCCAGCGCATAGGGTAAGGCCCCTGCTAAAGTAACTCCGCGATGATCGCTGACCCATCCCGTATAGATGTAAATGAGCGGGTAATGTGTGATATATATGGGGTATGAGATGTCCCCGAAGAACTTGCACACCCGGGATGCTGTTTTACCCATGGCTTCGCCGCCCGCACCCATGTAGACGATCAAGGGAAACACCAATAGAACGGTCAGCGATTCATAAAGGCCGTTGGCCCAAAAGTGGTCAGGGCCCCCTATCCTTGGGACGGAGAAAATGACCAGCAGCAGCAAGCTGCACCATATAAAAGAATGCCTTATCCGGGTAAATTTCGCGGTCCTGGATAACAGCAGACCGGCAAAGAAGGGGTACATCATGCGTGTAAAGCCAATGCGCAGCTGGAGCGCGTCCAGCGACCAGCCGCCAGTGAGATCTCCGCTTTCGCAAGTGACTGCATACTGGATAAGCGCGGCCCCTGCCAGGATCACCAGGACGGATAGGGCAAACCGAGAGAATTTCCGGATGAAAAGAGCATACAGGATATTGGCGATGTATTCGAAGAATAGCGACCATCCAGGGCCATCAAGTGGGTGCATCTCCTGCCAACCTCTGATGTCCATAGAAATTGGTATCGGTATGAGGGTAAATCCAATCAGCATTATTAAAAGCAGCTTCCAAAGCGGGACGGTATGAATGGCTGGCCATAGCGAAGAGTCCTGAAAATAAAAACATACGGCGCCTATAATCATGCCCATCACCACCATAGGCTGAAGCCTTATGAGCCGCCGTTTAAAAAAGCCGCCGATCGTGAGGCTGGACCATCGGTCGTCATAGGCATAACCGATGACAAAGCCCGAGAGCAGGAAGAAAAAATCTACGGCGAGATAGCCATGGTTGATGAGCTGAGTTAGATGACTCGTAGAATGAGCTTCCAGGATGTGAAAGGCGACAACGAGGATGGCAGCCACGCCCCGCAAGCCGTCCAAAACTGGATAGTGGGGTTTTGAGGGCAGAGCATTTGATTTCATTACAGCCAAAATAAAGAAAGTTTTCTAAAATAGTACCTTTAAATAAAAAATGAAAGGCATATTTGCGCTACTCTTCCTTTGTATTACCGTCCGCGGCTTATCACAGACAGAGCAATACAAAGTATATGCACTAAGGTTTGCGTCGATGGCCCATCCGTCGCCAATCTCGGACTGGGCTGCCAACGGACCTAATACGGATAGTGTGCAAATCGATTTTATGATCTGGCTGATAAAAGGGAGTAATGGTAAGAATATCCTGGTGGACGCGGGGTTCTTAAAGGATATCCCTGAAGCAAAAGAGTTTCCCCTTGGTAACTATGTGCGACCGGATTCGGTGCTGTCGAAACTAGGATTGAAAGCGGGAGATATCACCGACATTATCCTGAGCCATCCGCATTGGGACCACATTGATGGGATCGGCCTGTTCCCCAATGCCCATCTCTGGATGCAAAAGGAAGACTTTAATTACTATGTCGGTGCGGCCTGGCAAAAAGGGGGATCGAACGGGGGATTTAATAAAAGAGACGTGAGAATGCTCCTGGACCTGAACCTGGCGGGGAGACTAACGCTTGTCGATGGGGATGATAAAGAGATAATTCCGGGCATAAAAGTATATACCGGCTCAAGGCATACCTATAATTCAGAATATGTGCTCGTGGAAACGGGGATCAACAAGGTTCTGCTTGCTTCCGACAATATCTGGGTTTATTATAGTTTAGAGCATCTGAGGCCGGCAGCGGCGGGTGGTACATTCGATACGACGGCTTATGTGAAGTCGATGATCAGGATGAAAACGCAGGTGTCAAGCAGCAGGTATATTATTCCGGGGCATGATTCGAAGGTTTTTTCGATATTTCCCAAGGTGGCTGAGGGGGTGGTTAAGATTGAATAATGGCCTGGGGTCATGCATCGAGCAGCTTATTCAAGGCTATTTCCACTTGAGCTTTGTCGGGCAAGTATAACTGGTATTTGGCCAGCAATACCTTGTTTGTTATTCCCGAAATAGCGTATTCGACCATACGGTATTGCCTGGCGATAAAAGCAAAGCCTTTGCCTAATTCGAGCAGGAAATGTTGAAGATTATTGATCAGCTTTTCTTCCAATTCGCTTTCCAGATATTGTTCCTGTTGAGGTATATTCAGGAACTCCAATACAAATGGATCTTTGAGCAGGTCTTCCGGTTGGTGAATTTCATGCCCTTTGTTTGACAATTTCAATATCCCTTCCTTGTCCGTGCTTAAGGCCAGCCGATGGAATAGCATACTTTTCATCTGCCTTTTCAACTCCCGAACGCTCCACTTTTCTTTTTCACTTTGTTTGACGTAGAATCCTATTTCGAGCTTGGAATCTGATTTGAGAATTTCGAAGTAATGGCTCCAGGTCAATGTGTGAGACAGTGTCTCACAAATTGGGAAAACAATATACAACTTCCTGATATAGAAAAGATTAGATCTGCTAAACCCCTTTCCGTGTGCTTCTGTAAGGTCTTTAGACAATCTGTCGAACAACTGGCTGCCGTATTCGGCTTTTTCATTTCCTTTCTGCTCATATTCTACGATATATCGTCCAATCTCCCAGTACGTTTGGACCAATATAGTATTGATTTGGGTCGCAACCTTTTCCCTGGCCGTAGCCAACAAATTGCCAATGCCTACGATAAGGCCTTCATAATTTTGCTTTTGGATATCCATGGCTATTGATTTATCCTTAATCCAAAGGGGGCTCCAAAATTATTGACTTTTACTTTTCAAAAAATTACAAAATTGCGCGAATAAACACTTAGCCGCTTTCTGCCGTGGGGTGCAACAAATCGGGAAACCTCTTGTCTATTCCCAAAGCCTTTGCCATGTACAACCATATAAAGCTGGCCTGGCGCTATCTGCTTAGGGACCGGTCGTTTACTTTCCTCAACCTGTTAGGCCTTTCTACGGGACTGGCCTGCACCAT
>JAMFRX010000126.1 GCA_026224995.1 Puia dinghuensis | reverse complement strand
GATAGCCGATCAGTCCATGAAAAAAATCTGCAAACCATGTGGCGTCAAATCCGAAACCTCCTATCGCCGCCGGGGTCGTCACCATGCTGTCCCCCGTGTAGTCTTCAGCCATCAACATCAGCCCAGGTTTAATCAGTCGTAGCGTGCGGCCCCATTCCCGCAGCATTTTCCTGCCGAAGTTATTCGCTGCATTGATAGGCCAATTCGGCGGACCGTAGAGCTGGTTGGCATAGTATATGGCCTGCGTAAGGTCTGCACGGAAGCCGTCGATATGCATCTCATCGGCAAGGAACGCTGCGGCGGCAGCAAATTGCCCTCTTACCACAGGCTGCGAAAAGTTGGGTGACCAACCGGAAGAACCGTTGGCGAGATAACCATTGTTGGGGTTTGTATAATAGGAAGGAATGCCTTCGTACCAATAGTAACTGTTTTCCTGCGGAAGAACAGAATCATATTGCCACTCGGCACGATTGGCATTTTGATCATAGTGGTTATAGACAACATCCTGGATCACGGAGATGCCGAGGCGATGGCAGGCCCGGATAAAATAACGATACTCGTCACGTCCTCCGGCTGCCGATTGGATAACCATATGGTGGGTATCGCCATAGCCCCAGTTGACTGTGCCGAAAAACTCGGCCATGGGCAGCAACTCGATGGCATTGATGCCAAGGTCGACCAGGTACGGCAACAAGTTTACAGCATCCTGCAGCGTACCGGGAACGCCAGGCGTACTCCCCAACGCCCCGACATGCAGCTCGTAAATGACCAGGTCGTCGATACTTGCCGGCAGCGGCCTTTTGGGATCGAATTCATCCTTCCAGAAATCGTCGGCATCAACCATTTGGGGCTGGCCATTTGCAGGCGGTGGAAAGTCGTCGCTGATCTGGTCAGGGTCAACTATTACAGCGCAGCCGACAGTACCGTCCAGTGTATTGGTAGTTCCGTTCCAGCCGCCGTTCTCCGGGTCGATGTTGCCGCGGCCGATCAGCTCCCTCGCAAAGATATCAGTACGGTAAAGCGACGTCGGATCGTTTTGAAAGGTAACACGGAACATGTACAACTTGCCAATATATTCCCCAAACCATAGATCGGGGCTGCTTTCCCAGATACCTGTGGACAGGTCCGGACCGTTCATGGCAAACACCGGCGCATTGGGATCAATGCCTGTTCCGTCAGGAGCAATGTAGCCCGTCTGACTGAATACCACTTCTACTTTTTGTGCATGCGGTGCCCAGCAACGGAAGATCAGGCGGGGATCTTTGTCCTTGCCGTTAAAAAATTTGTTGGCACCCAGCATGCGCTTGGATGTCAGGTAATACCGCTCGGTCTGCTCTGTGGCGCCTACTGCAAGCTGGAAAGAAACGTAACAATTGCTATTGTTCGGATCGTTCACTTCGCTAACGATGCTCCAGCAGTTCGAGCCCGCAGGCCCGTCCAAAAGCACGGCCCAGTTGAAGGTTAGTGTGGGGCTCGTATCCGACAAGGTTACAGTCGCCGTAAACGCCGGGCAGCCGTCTTCGCCGGTAATGGTTTGCATGGGTGCGCTCGTCCAGTTGTCCGAATAGTTGCCGTTATTGTCCCAGCTGCCGGAAAGACGGGGATTATGGAATAGCGCCGACCGGATGCCGGTCAGGTAAATAAAGGTTACTTGAATGTTGGCCATAGGTTGTTATTTAAAAAGGTCATCAATGAATTCCTGAAAATGGGCATTGGCACGCTGGATGCTGCGCCAGTCAATCCGGCAATTCGCAGCCTGTCCACGACTGAAAACAGGTAAAACGCAGACAAAAATAACAAGCAAAAGCCGACGCCGGATTCCAATTGGGTAAAAGCAGGGGTATTCCATTAGTAAGGCTTTAGTTTGTATATAAATATAGCGCTAATCCATTTGATTTTCAAAATCAAATCATCGCCGATAATTTAGAGAAATCAGCTGCTTTACGCCGCCTGACATTCAATTACCTTATGTCAGGCTCCCTTCGTATTTTGGTGGTCATGTCAGAAGTTAAGTCAGCACAGGAAAAGTTAGTACTTACCAAAGTGCAGATCGTAGTGCTGGAAAAGGCAAAAGATAAAAAGAAAGCACACGGCGAAATAAAAAATCCATCATCCCGGCTATCTGGGCGCTCAGGATACTTATTATGTCGGCAACATCAACGGCGTAGGGGCACATCTATCGGCAGACCTTGAGGACTTCCGGCAGCGGTTGAGTAGCGGTAAGCGATCCTCGGCAGTCACTTTGGCCCCGCAAGGGGCCGCCGGGGTAAAATCAGCCAAAAGCAGCCCTTAATCCGCATCAGGTAGCGTTAAGGACTGCCTTAGTTTAGCATGCTCATTCCTGCTAAGAAAAAACTATCCTGAAATAAGCGCAGTCTAATTCATTTAACAGGATTTTGATTTCGGCCAGCGGTTCCGCTATGTTTGCGGGGTACGGTTCGTCCCGATTGCTTTCTTCTTCCAGTAGGTCGTCCACGCTATACAAATGTTCCCGCAGGATTTGGTCGCGGTAGGTGGACTGCTGCCTGTCAAGGAAACCGATAAACTCCTTACCAAATTGGCTGTAATGAATGTCCGCCACTTTTAAGATATTTTCATATTCGATCATGGTAGTTTTATTTTAGAGTTC
>JAMFRX010000125.1 GCA_026224995.1 Puia dinghuensis | reverse complement strand
GGCTGGCGAGGTTCTTTTCGAAATCGCTGCCGATGAATCCGGCGCTATGTGTGCCTTCGGTTTCTACCATGCCGGGGTTGAGGGAATTCACCCTGATCTTCTTTGCTCCCAGCTCTTTGGACAGCACGCCGCTGATCGCGTCGACAGCGCCTTTCGTCGCCGTGTAAATAGCGCTACCGGCAGGGGTCAGACGGGTCACGGCCGAGCCGATATTGATCACGCTGCCGCCATTGGCGCCAAAGCTTTTCACTGCTTCCTGTGTCGTCAGCAGCAGGCCGAGGACATTGGTATTGAACTGGCGGTGGAATTCTTCTTCTGTAACTTCTTCCAGCGTCCCGAATTTATAGATACCGGCGTTATTGACCAGGATATCGAGACTTCCGAAGGCCTTTTTCGTTTCGGCGAAGAGGCGTGTTACATCAGCGGCTTTCGATACATCACCTTGTATGGCAAGGGCCTTGCCGCCTTTGCTTTTGATCTCTGCGACTACCTTATCGGCTCCTTCTTTCGAGGAGGAGTAATTGACGACGACGGATGCGCCTTCGGCGGCGAGGCCTTTGGCAGTTTGTGCACCTATTCCCTTGGAGGCGCCTGTTACTACGGCGACTTTGTTTGCTAACTTGTTCATGAGTTTTTTTTGATTTGTTATTTTGGACTAAACGTTCCACAAAGGTAGCTGTTTTTGGAACGATCGTTCCTGTTAGCGGGAATTTTACTTTTCTATGACAAATGGGGGCTGGGGATTTACAATTCCCCCCAAGGAGTCATCATGCTACGGTTGCGCAGTATGATAATAAAAAGGCATAATGGGAATATATGAGACTAGGACAGGGAAGAAGTAGTCAGCCGGTGGCAGGCGGTTAGGGAAAGGATTACTTGCTCTTTTTGGACTTACCATCCTTAGGTAAGCCATTTTTGGCTATGAATGCGCGAGCTCGTTCCAATTTTTCGATGACAAGCGGATCCTTGCTATAGTCCCGCATGCCATGGACAGCGGTAATATTCGATTGCCTTATTTTAGTGGTTGCTGGCATAAAATGTGATAAATCAAATAAATGTCAAAGTCCTTGCAAATTTCTTCCAGATTCTCACTGATACCCATTTGATAAAGGCGGGTTCTTGCGGGTGTGCTCCCTTCCGTAAATATTTCTGCTTGGGGGAACCTGTCGGTAAAGTCGATAGCGGTCGAGGCTACTGTAGCTAAAATCTTATCCCTGTCTCCGTTATTACTCCTGATGGAGTCATCAAGTCTTTTGAGCGCTTCGTTCCAATCGCCGAAGGCAAGATTGTAAAGGTTGCCTTCGATTTGTGAATAAATGACCGTTTTTTTGATGCTGCCCCTAGAGCCTTCGCTTCCGAATTCATAAATGAAGCGTTCGTCATCTGCACTAACCGCGTACTTCGGAAGGTTCATAACCGTGTTGTAGGAGAACAAAGTTAAACCATTTGACGAAAGTTTTTTATCTAAAATCGCCGGCTGACGAAAAATACTGCAGCGACAGCATCCAGATAATGCTTATGACAAAATCTAATTTCTGCATGACAGGACCGATGGAATTGTTATCAAAGCGGGAGCCTCCCGGATGCTTGTTGCCCAGAAGAACTACCTCAATGCCATTCGCAAGAGTGATGGATGGCGCGGATACCGAGCCATCGGTTGAGGAATTTGATCCGGGATAGGGATCGGGCAATCGTCTCTTCTGGCGCTTTGGTCTTTCGCAACTCTTTTTCAACCCAGTCTTTCATTTCGTCCAGGGTCATTTCGGGACGCGTATATTCTCCATCACGGTAACAAGATCGGCAGTATATAGTGCTCCTGGAATGATCTTTTTCCGTTCCGGACAGTCCCGGCCGGTCGATCGGCATGCCGCAGCTTTGACAAAATGTATAGGCTTCCATTTTAAGGATGTTTTTTTTATTCATGAATGCTCATCACTGGCAGGCAGCAGGATAACACGATCTGTCTGGAACGGCTTCTATGGAATTCAAGGAGCGAATGGCTTTTCGGGAAGACCATTAGCCAGTCGGCTTCATTGCCTTGCAGGTACTCGCTTACCCCGTCTTCCACTTTGTGCTGGCGGACAAAGTGGAGTTCCGGCGCCAGGAGCTTTACCGCTTTCTTCCACACATTGTATTCCTCGATAGCTTCTGTGGCGCTTTCTTTCCCATCTGTGAGCACATGGACGATCTTTAGCTGGGCGCCCAGCAATTGGCCCAGATCTCTCAGGGTCGACAGGACCGTTGGGATGCCACTGTCGATATCTTCCCGGTCGCAGGCTACTACGATATTTTTGACCCCATGGAAGGCGGCATTTTCCGGGATGACGAGCACGGGATAGGGAAGGTGCCGAACTGCCCTGATCGTATTGCTTTCCTGTAAGGTATTCTCAATGCTTTTACCTGAGGCGCCCATCACCACGATAAAGGTCTTCTTATTGCGGCAGAAGCTTTCGAGCTTTGTTTCCACATCGCCGATCTCCAGATCAACGGTGACCTTGATCCTGTTGCCGGTTCGCTTGAGCAGGTCCAGAGCGAGGGTTTGGAGCAGGTTGAGGTTGTTGTCCCGGATCTCTTCGAAGGCATATTCGGGCATCGGCATCTCCGAAATGGTCATCGTTGGCTGAAATACATTTACGAGGCTAAGCTCTGCCCCGATGGCCCGGGCCATGTCTGCGGCATAATGGGCGGCATTGGTAGAGTTGGGGCTGAAATTCACCGGTACTATTATCGTTCTCATCTGTTTAATGTTTCCACTAAACTACGATAGGTGGCGTGCCTGCATTATGACGGTTATCAGCGATTGCGGTGATTGTGGTCAACAAGCTGACTAATACAATAAGTTCTGCAACCTGGCCACATCGACTATATGGATCTTGCCGTCCTGGATGTCGACCAGCTTTTCTGCTTTGAAATCGCTAAGGGTACGGATCAGGGATTCGGTGGCGGTCCCGATATATTGGGCGATGTCTTCCCGGGAGACGGAAAGGGGCACACGGGCGGATTTATTTTTCGCATCCGTGGCAAATTTGGCGTGGATATCCAGGAGGCCCTTGGCGACACGCTTTCGCAGCGTCCCATAGGCCAGGCTCAGGAGGCGTTCTTCCTTCTCCTGGACGTTATGGGCGATCAGCCGGATGAATTTACCTGCGACCTGCAAGTCCTGGCAGAGGGCGTCCATGAACTCGTCTTTGGGGAAGAGCGCTATCTCGGCATCCTCGAGCGCTACGGCCGAGTCTTCATAGGATTTGTTCTCCAGCAGCGGAAGATAGCCGATATAATCGCCGGGAACATAGAGGTTGGTAATGTATTCCTTTCCTTCTTCGTTGATCCGGAAGGCCTTGAGCTTCCCCTTTTTCAATAGGTACAGCCCTTTGGGCCGCTTGCCTTCCTGGTAGAGGAACATTTTTTTGGCCAGATCCTGCGTCTCGGCGGAATCAGCATCGAGCCGCAGGACGCCTGAAGCGTTGAGCTGGGTGATGAGCTCGCTGGCCCCTTTTTCATCGCCGGAATATTTGGCGTGGATGATGTCGTTCTTCTTCAGCCGGATCTCTATGGCGTTGAGAAGCTCGATATCATCGAAGGGCTTGGTGATGTAGTCGTCGGCCCCCATCTCCATACCCTTGCGGAAATCGACGCGCTCGGTCTTGGCTGTGAGAAAGATAAAGGGGGTTTCAAGCGTCGATTGGTTCTTTCGCAAAAGATGGAGGACGCCATAGCCGTCAAGCTCGGGCATCATGATGTCGCAGATCACCAGCTCGGGTTTTTCCCTGAGCGCCGTTTCTACGCCCTTCTTTCCGTTGGGGGCGGTGAATACCTCGTAACCGGCGAGCGTGAGGATCTCGGCGATATTCTCCCGAATGTCGTCGTGATCGTCAATAACCAATAATTTTCGCATAGTGCAATAGTAAGCTTTTACCTGATGTCCATCAACTGTTTTCGGGCAGCTCGATGGTGACCCGGGTCCCTTCGCCAAGGTTACTGTCCAGACTGATATTACCGTGGAGCAGATCCAGGTAGCGGCGAACGATATGCAGTCCCAGCCCAGTGCCTTCTATGTTAACGGCATTGGCGCCGCGGAAAAAGCTGCTGAAAAGGTGCTGCTGATCCTCGGCGGAGATGCCAATACCCTGATCCACTATGGAGACGGCGATGCCGCCGGTAAGGCGGTGCGCTGCCAGGAGCTGGATGGATTTTCCTTCTGCGCTGAATTTGATGGCGTTGCTCAGCAGGTTGATGAGGATATTTTTCACCAGCCCTTTGTCGCTGTCGACCGTCGGATCGCCGCTATAGCTACAATCAATGGTCTGCCCGGGCTTGGTCAGCGACTGCATTTCTTCGGTGACTTCTTCCAGCAGATCCCGGAGCCGGAAACGTTCCGGGACCGCCATGATCTTTCCTTCTTCGAGCTTGCCCACGGAAAGAAAATCTTCCAGCAAGCCGTTGAGGTGACGGACGGCGTCCCTGGTGCGTTTGATGTGCTTGTCCCGCTTTTCCTGGTCTTCCGTGGTAGTATAGCGGGATAGCAGATTGGCGGAGGAAAGGATGGTGCTAAGGGGCGTGCGGAATTCGTGGGAGGCCATGGATACGAAGCGGGACTTGATCTCGCTGAGCTCTTTCTCCTTGCTAAGCGCCTCATTAAGCTCCTGCTGAGACTTTTCGAGCTCCTTTAGCGCTTCGCGCAGGAACTGCGTCCGCTGCTCGACCTTGGCTTCGAGGTCGATATTCAAACGCCGGATGTCCTCGGTGGCCGTTTCCAGCTTTTGCTGGCGCTTCAGCAGCTCTTGCTCGCTTTCCTTCCGTTCCGTGATGTCGACGACGAAAGCGATGACAAAAAGCGCTCCTTCCTGGTGGTAAAAGCTCAGGCTCACCTCCACGGGGAATTCTTTTCCGTCCTTTTTGCGGGCGAACAAGTCGCGGCCATGACCCATGGTCCGGTTACCCGGATGATGGTAAAAGGCCTGCCTGTCCTGCACATGGGCATGGTGGAAGCGCTGTGGGATAAGCATATCGATGGACTGACCAGGAAGGTCGTCCGGGGCATATTGGAAAAGGTTGAAGGCAGCGGGATTGAGCAGTACGATCTTGCCTTTGTCGTCGGTGAGGATGATGCCTTCCGTGGCATGCTCGAACAGGGCTTTTGCTTGTTGCTGATCGGGTTCTATAGGCCGATAGGATTTTTTTACATTGAACATGGTTAAAATTATCACAGGCGGGGAGCGGAAAGGCTGATACAGGTCATTTCGGGGCCTGATCTTGCTCATGGAGCAGGGCGGTCGGGTAAAAGTGATCAAGATCATCCGGATCGTTGATGCCGCTCATCGCCGGGGTTGGGGGACTTTCGTTCCTTTAGGAAAAATTACCATGGAAAAGATATTGCTGGCGATGGATGGGTATCAGCAAAATACGTACACTATTGATTTTGCCTGTTACCTGACGAAACTGACCCACTCCCGCCTGACGGGGATATTCCTGGAAGGGGGGGCTGACGGTGAGGGACCGGATCTTATCCATTTGGAAGAGCCGGAGGCGGTCGGGGTGGATTCCGATGATCCTGTATTGCGCCATGTGCATCAGTTCAGGGAAGCCTGTATTTGCCGGGAAGTGCCGGCGCGGGTGCATCGGGACCGCGGGGTGCCGGTGGAGGATATATTGCTGGAAAGCCGGTTCTCCGACCTGATAGTTGTCGATCCGGAGACGAGCTTCCGCGAATTTGAAAAGGAATTCCCGGGGCGGTTCACCCGGGATGTGTTGCTGGCGGCGGAATGTCCGGTGGTAGTATCTCCCTATCACTTTGAGGCGCTGAATGAAGTGATCTTCGCGTATAACGGAACCAGCTCTTCGGTCTTTGCGATCAAGCAGTTCACTTATCTGTTCCCCGAATTCAGGAATAAAAAGGCCATCGTGGTCAACGTGCGTAATGGCGAAGACAATGCTATCGAGGAGCAATTCCGGATGAAGGAATGGCTGGCGGCGCACTACGACCAGGTAGAGTTCGTGGTGTTGAAGGGGAATGCCTCGGATGAGCTATTCGGGTTTCTACTGGAGCGTAAAGATGCCATTGTAGTGCTCGGCGCATACGGGCGGGGCATCCTTTCCCGGTTCCTGAAACCCAGTCACGCCAGTTTATTGCTGCGGACCATCAACCTGCCGATCTTCATCGCGCACCGGTAGCAGGCAGCGAGACCGTAAACGTCGAGCCTTCACCGGGGATGCTGCTCAGGTGGATCTCACCATCCATGAGGTCGAGGTATCTTTTCACGATGCTGAGGCCGAGGCCGGTACCGGAGATGCCTGTCGTATTGCTGGCGCGAAAGAAGCGTTCGAATAGTCTTTTTTGATCTTCCGGCGGAATGCCGATGCCCTGATCTTTAACCTGGATGGTAACGGAAGCAGGCAGGAAGGACAGGGTACAGTCGATGCCCGCGTCCTCCGGCGAATATTTGATGGCGTTGGACAGCAGGTTGTTCAGGATGTTATGCAGCAGGTGGGTGTCTACGAGGACCGGCATTGGTGTTCCTATGACGTGTAGTTCAACATGCTGCCCTTCTTTACAGGCTTCTTCCAGGTCCTGCATGATCTCCCGGGTCAGGTGGACCACATCGGTTTCTACCGGGCAGTTCTGTACGATCCCGCCCTCCAGCATTTCCAGGGAAAGGAAGTCGTTGAGGATCTGCTTGAGATTATTGACATTGGATTTGATCCGATGGATATGCTTTACCCTTTTATCCTGCTGGCCGGTCTCCGGATATTTTTCTATCAGCGATATAGAGGAAAGAATAACGCTCAACGGCGTCTTGAACTCATGCGAGGCCAGGGTGACGAAGCGGCTTTTCAGCTCATTGAGCTCCATTTCCCGCTGCAGGGTGCGCTGCATGTCTTCCTCCGTCTTCTTTTGGTCGCTGATATCCCGGGTGATCTTGGCGAATCCTTTCAGGGTATTCTTGTCGTCGTAGATGGGGGTGAATACGACGTCCGCGTAGAAGATCGACCCGTCCTTACGTTTACGCCGGCCGACGCTTTCGTACCGGCCTTCCTCCAGCGCCCGCTGCAGGTTTTGAAAAGGCTCGCCGGACTGGTTGTCCTCATCAGTATAGAAGACCGAGATCGGCTTGCCGATGATCTCGGCTTCGCTATAGCCTTTGATCTGTTGCGCGCCCTTGTTCCAGCTCATGACCCTCCCTTGCGGATCGATGAAGAATATGGCATAGTCTTTCACGTGCTGTACAAGGAAGCCGAACCGCTGTTCCAGCTCATGCCGGTCGCTCTCGGCGGCTTTGCGATTTTTGATCGTATAAAGGACGAACAGGCATATGGTACAACAAAGCAGGAGGATGCCAATGGTGAGCGGGGTCGAAAAGTGCTGATCATGGTCCAGCCAGGCGATAAAGAGAAATGCCAGGGCGCCGATGGTCAGGATGCTCAGCAGCAGATAGGCGGGTTGCCTTAGGAGGGCCGAGGATTTGAATTTTTGTTCTTCCAAGGGGCAAAAGTACCGAATAATCGTGACTGGTATCATGCCTTGTGCTGACCGCGATCATACCTGCGGCCGCCTCCGCCAGCTAGCTTTGCAAAAAAAGCCCATGGAAGCCTCCTTACTGCAACGTTACGACCAACCCATCCCGCGCTATACCAGCTACCCGACGGTTCCGTTTTGGAAGGACATTCCCGACCCCGGCCGCTGGCAGGCTAATTTCACCGAACGGTACGAGGAGTGCAATGAGAAGGAAGGGATCAGCCTTTATATTCACCTGCCTTTCTGTGAATCGCTTTGCATCTACTGCGGCTGCAACAAAAAGATAACGACCAACCATACCGTTGAAGCGGAATACCTCCAGGCGGTTCTTAAAGAATGGAGCATTTACCGGGAGAAGATGGACCGTCCGCCTGTGATCCGCGAGCTGCATCTTGGCGGCGGCACGCCCACTTTTTTCTCGCCGGCCAATATCAGGCAGCTTATTACCTCCATCTTTTCACAAGCCACAATCCATCCGGATCATGCCTTCAGTGTGGAAGGACATCCCAATAATACTACCCGCGAGCACCTGGATACCTTGTATGACCTGGGCTTCCGCCGCATCAGCTATGGCGTGCAGGACCTCAATCCCGAGGTCCAGCACGCCATCGGCCGTGTGCAGTCTTTCGACAGCCTCCGGCACGCCACCGAAATGGCCCGGGCCGCAGGTTTCGTCGCCGTCAATTTCGATCTTATCTACGGACTTCCCCTGCAAACCCCGGCACGCCTGCAACATACGATCCTTCAATCTCTCAGCCTCCGGCCGGACCGGATCGCCTTCTACAGCTATGCACATATGCCATCGGTCAACTGTGCGCAACGGCTCATCGAGACCAGCGGCCTTCCCTCTTCCACAGAGAAGATTTATCTGCATCAGCTGGGAAAAGTCCTGCTCACGGAGAATGGCTACGACAATATCGGCATGGACCACTTTGCGCTTCCTACGGACGAGCTGTATAAAGCCTGGCGTAACCATCGCCTTCGCCGCAATTTCATGGGCTATACCACTGTGAAAAGCGGCATGCTGCTGGGGCTCGGCGTTTCGGCCATCAGCGATACCGGCACGGCCTATGCCCAGAACCAAAAGGCCCTGGCGGACTATTATCGCTCTGTCGCCGACGGCCGGCTCGCCTTGTCGAAATGCTGCTTTCTTAACCAGGAAGACCTCGTCTTCCGCCGGTATATCCTTGATATCGCCTGCAATGACCATACTGTGCTTGATCCTGCCTGGTCTGCGGCTTTGGAAGAATGGACCCTCCCGCGGCTTCGCGACCTGCAAAAGGACGGACTCGTGGTGGTCGATGGCCATAGCGTATCGCTCACCGAGGCCGGCCGGCCATTCCTTCTGCAGGTCTGCAAGGCTTTCGATCTCCGGCTCCTGCGCGACGAGCGGGTTCGTTCCGGGTTGGTTCTTTGTGGCAATGCCCCTCCAATGCCCGCTCATTTCAGCAATGCTATCTAAAAGTAAGGGCCGCTTTGAAAAGCGGCC
>JAMFRX010000124.1 GCA_026224995.1 Puia dinghuensis | reverse complement strand
GGATTATCTGCGCACCTATGCAGGCCGCAACGCCTCCTGGCCTGACCTCATCGGGGCCTTGCAGCGCCATACGCCCATTGACCTCGCGGCATGGAATGGCGTTTGGGTCAACGGCGCGGGAAGACCAGCGCTCACCTATGCGCTTAAGACGAGGCACGGCCGCATTGCCGACCTCTCCATCAGCCAGCAGGGTGAGGACGGGAGCGCGCGGATCTGGCCCCAGCTTTTCGGGGTAGCCCTGGTCTATCGGGACAGCATAGTGCAGCTTACGGTCGATATGAAGGATAAGTCAGTGCATCTGGCAGCGGCTGCCGGGAGAGAACTGCCGCTGGCCATTCTCATGAATGCTGACGGTCAGGGCTATGGGCTTTTTGGCGTCGACAGGGACGTCCTGTCCTGGCTTTCCAGCGACAGCGCCCTGCATCAGGCAGGGCCGGTGATGCGGGCCGCCGCTTATATCAATCTCTACGAGAACATGCTGGCCAACCGGGCGGTTACGCCCCGGCAGCTGCTGGACTTCGACCGCCGGCTGCTGGCCCGCGAGCCGGAAGAGCTGAACCTGAACATCCTGATCGACCAGCTGGCCTCGGTATACTGGCGCTTCCT
This sequence comes from Puia dinghuensis, assembly GCA_026224995.1. GTDB lineage: Bacteria > Bacteroidota > Bacteroidia > Chitinophagales > Chitinophagaceae > Puia > Puia dinghuensis_A. Next base: position 19,205 of record JAMFRX010000124.1, on the reverse strand, counting down.
TAAGCCGGCGGAACGCGACTCGATGGCCGCAGGGCTGGAAAGCGACTGCTGGGCGGCCATGCTCAGCGTCACGACGGATAATAAAAAGAAATTGTTGTTCCGCACCTATAGCACTATCGCTCTCAGCAAGGGCGCGCAGGACCGGCTCTTCGGCATCTGGAAGGAGCGGCGGCCGCCGGCAGGCGTGAAGCTGTCGGAAGACGATTATACGGCCCTGGCGGCTTCCCTGGCGTTGCGGGTGTATCCCGGCTACCGGACCATCCTGCAGGAGCAGCTGGGACGTATCACCAACAGCGATCGCCGCGAGCGCTGGCTTTTCCTCCAGCCTGCGTTGTCGGACGATGCCGGGGAGCGCGACCGGTTCTTCGCCCTGTTGAAAGATCCGCTTCTGAGGCGCAAAGAGGCCTGGGTGCTCACTGCCTTGTCTTATCTGCATCATCCGCTGCGCACGGCAGCTTCCGAGAAGTACCTGCCTGCCACGCTGGACTGGCTTCAGGATATCCAGCGCACGGGCGATGTCTTCTTCCCGCAAAGCTGGCTACAGACCAGCTTTGGCTACTACCAGTCGGCTTCCGCTGCCGCGATCGTCAGGGACTTTTTGCAGGCGCACCCGGACTACAATCCCCGGCTGAAGGCGAAGATCCTGCAGGCCGCGGATAATCTGTTCAGGGCGCAGAAAGTCGTCCATTAAAGTGGGGTGTATTCCATAAAATCGTCCATTAAAGTGTGGAGGATGATGAAAAGTCGTCCATAATTATGTAAATTTGTACAGAAAGTCGTACGTCTTTATGTAAATTATTGATAATGAGGAGAAAAGAAATGGCGCGATTGGTCGAATGGAAGGCATCTGCCAAACGCAAGCCGTTAATCATATGGGGCGCCAGGCAGGTCGGCAAGACCTGGCTGATGAAGGACTTTGGCCAGGTCTATTATCAACAATGCGCCTATCTGAATTTTGAAAGCAGCTCCGTTCTGCGGAATTTGTTTCGCGAAGATTTCGATATAAAGCGAATACTAGCGGCCATTCAAATAGAAACGCGGCTGGTGATCGAGCCACAAAATACCCTGATCATCTTCGACGAGATACAAGAGGCGCCTGCTGCTCTGACGGCACTAAAATACTTTTACGAGAATGCCCCGGAGTACCAGGTTATCGCTGCGGGCTCCATGCTGGGAGTAGCGTTGAGCGGCCATACTTCTTTTCCGGTAGGCAAGGTGGAATTCATGGACCTGCGTCCGTTGGATTTTATTGAATTCCTGGAAGCCGTCAACGAAAAACCGTTGGTCGATTTGCTAAAGAGCCAGGATTGGATATTGGTCAAAAGCTTCCGGACCCGGTATATCGAACTACTAAAGCAATATTATTATATCGGCGGCATGCCGGAAGCGGTAGCCTCCTATTCCCAACAAGGAGATCTGGAGGCGGTCAGGGAAATCCAGAAGCGCATACTCACCGGCTATGAGCAGGATTTTTCCAAGCATGCGCCCAATGCTATCGTTCCCCGTATCCGGATGCTTTGGAACTCTATTCCCTCGCAGCTGGCAAAGGAGAACCGAAAATTCTTATATGGGCTTATCCGGGAAGGGGCCAGAGCGAAAGATTATGAAATGGCTATGTCCTGGCTCATCGATTGCGGGCTCATCTACAAAGTGAACAATATCACCAAGCCTGCTATCCCCTTGAAAGCATATGAGGACATCGGTGCATTCAAATTATTCCTGGTGGATACCGGCCTTCTCGCGGCAATGGCGGACCTTGATGCCCGGTCGCTGCTGGATGGCAACAAGCTATTTGAAGAATTCAAGGGCTCGCTCACCGAGCAATATGTCCTGCAGCAACTGATGGCTCAAAAGATCGCCGCTGTTTACTACTGGTCGCCCGGGAATGCACGGTCGGAAGTCGACCTCTTGGTCCAGATCGCAGGCCGGGTAATTCCCATCGAGGTCAAGGCTGCCGAAAACCTACAGGCCAAAAGCTTGAAAGTATATTATCAGAAATACCAGCCGGAATTAGCTATCCGGATGTCTATATCCGATTACCGGAAAGAGCAGTGGTTGACGAATCTGCCCTTATATGCGATCAGCGAATTGAGCGCCTCTTTGAAGGACCCAATTCGCTGATCAGGGAGAAGAAATATGCTTATTACTGCTTGATGCTGCTATCGGGAGCATTTGCCGGCTTGGGCTTAACGATATCGAGCAGCTCTACCTCGAAGATCAGCGTGGACCCGGGATTGATCATCGGGCCGGCCTGCTGGTCGCCATATGCCAGGCTACTGGGGATGAAGAGCTTCCATTTGCTGCCTACGGGCATCAGCTGCAGGGCCTCCGTCCAGCCTGGGATGACGCCGTTGACGGCCAGCTCTATGGGCTCGCCTCTATCGACGCTGCTGTCGAATACCTTTCCATCTATGAGCGTACCATGGTAATGGACCCGCACCATATCAGTAAGGGCCGGCTTGGGGCCTGTGCCTACCTTCAGGATGGTATATTGCAAGCCGCTGGGAGTGGTCACGACGCCGGGCTTATTCTTGTTGGCGGCAAGGAAGTCCAGTCCGATCTTCTTGGTGCCGGAGGCTTTTTCCGATTTCGCCTTCTGCATATAGGCGACAATGCAGGCATTGGCCTGCTGTTCGTCGAGCACCATCTTCCCGCCTTTGTTGACGTCATTGATGGCACGCATCACCAGGGCTGTATTGATATTTGTGATGTTCTGCTGCTTGTAGAAATTGGCTACGCTAAGGCCGATGGCATAGCTCAGGGAATCCTGCGTGGTTTTCAGGGCTACTACGGTGCTGGTCTTGTTGACGGCAGCCGTCTTGTGGGCAGCCGGGGCGCTGGTCTTTGCAACCTGCGCGAAGGCCGGGAACGTTGCTACGCAAAGGGTCGAAGCGAGAAGTATCTTCATGATTTTTTTTTAATACGAATGGCAAAAATAGGGTTTATTGTCAATAAATTAATAAGCAATAAATGGGACCCCTTGCCGTTCCTTAACATTACTTTATCAGAATTACGGCTTACTTTTAAGCCCGCTAAAAAAAGATAATATCCATGTTAAAAAAACTCACCACTGTCGTAGCCTTTTCTTTGTTTTCTGTAGCCCTTGTCAATGCCCAAAGCCCCAGCTCCCTGCTGGGAAAAGGACTTAGTTCCGACGATATTGCAGCCGGTCTTAAGGATGCGTTGAACCACGGCATACAAAAAAGCACCCAGCAGCTGTCCGCCGTAGATGGTTTCTTTAAAGACGCCGCGGTAAAAATCCTCTTTCCGCCCGAAGCGGCCAAAATGGAAAAGACGTTGCGCAACGCGGGCTTCGGTCCGCAGGTGGATAAAGCCATTTTGGATATCAACCGGGCCGCCGAGGATGCAGCGAAATCCGCCGCCGCCATTTTCCTGAATGCCATAAAGAGCATGTCCGTCACCGATGGGATCAATATCCTGAGAGGCAGCGACACTTCGGCTACCGCCTATCTGCGCAAATCTACGACGATACAGCTGACGGCCGCCTTTCTTCCGGTGATCACCAATTCCCTGCAAAAGACAGGGGCCACTCAGTCCTGGAAGACCGTTGTGGATACGTACAACAAGATCCCGCTTACAAAGAAAGTAAACCCCGATCTGCCCGCCTATGCTACGGATAAGGCGCTTACCGGCGTCTTCTACTATGTAGCGGTGGAAGAAAAGAGCATCCGGCAGAACCCTGCGGCCCAGGCCGACGACCTGCTGAAGAAAGTGTTTGGAAAGTAAAATAGCATTATCCTGTTAAAGCCTGTCCATCTGGACGGGCTTTCCTATTTTTGCGGTTATGCTAACCCGCACGATCTCCCTTTATCAAAATGCGTACAGCGGTCTCTCCCGGAGCACCTGGCTGCTGTCCATCGTGATGCTGGTCAATCGCAGCGGAACGATGGTCATTCCGTTCATGACGATCTACCTTACCCAGCCTTCCATGGGCTATACCCTCGGCCAGGCGGGAGCGGTGATGGGTATCTTCGGGCTGGGCGCCATCTGCGGCGGCTGGCTGGGCGGCAGGCTCACGGACAGGATCGGATTTCATCGCGTGCAGCTGGTGACGCTCACCGGCGGGGGACTCCTCTTTATGCTGCTGGGGCAGATGAAGAACTATCCGCTGATCTGTGCGGCGACCTTCCTGCTGAGCCTCGTGAACGAGGCCTTCCGTCCTGCCAATTCCACGGCCATCGCCGCCTATAGCAAAGAGGAGAACAGGACGCGTTCTTATTCCCTGAACCGGCTGGCGATCAACTTAGGCTGGGCCGTCGGCGGCGCCATCGGCGGGATATTGGCATCGATAAACTACCACCTGCTGTTCTGGGTAGACGGGGCTACCAATCTGGTGGCGGCGCTGCTGCTCCGAAACTTCCTGGCGCCCGCAGTCACCAGTGCCGCCTTTCCGACGGAGAAGGCCGGCAACGTGGCGCTCTCGCCCTACAGAGACAAGCTCTACCTGCTGTTTATAGGCTGTACCATCCTGTTTGCGGCCTGCTTTTTCCAGCTGTTCTCGGTGCTGCCGGTGTTTTACAAAAGGACGCTGCATCTGCCCGAGTACATGATCGGGCTGTTGATGACCGTCAACGGTCTGCTCATCACCTGCTTCGAGATGGTGCTCGTCTTCAAGATGGAAGGGCGGCGGGAAAGCCTGACCTATATCTTCTACGGCACCTGCCTGGTCGCCCTGTCTTATTTCCTGCTCAACGTACTCCCCCTCTCCGTGTATACCGCCTTTTCCTGCATGATCCTCACCACGGGGGGAGAGATCCTGGCGATGCCTTTTATGAATTCGTTCTGGATCTCGCGTACCACTGCTTCTAACCGGGGGCAATATGCGGGATTGTATACGATCGCCTGGTCGACCGCACAGGTGATAGGGCCTTCCGGCGGCGCCGAAGTGGCGGAGCATGCGGGCTTTGTCGTGCTGTGGTGGCTGATCGGCGGCATTTGCCTGTTGTCGGCCGTGGGCTTCAGGAGGTTGAGAAAAATAAAAACGATAGCCGATGAGTGAAGATAAATTACAGATGTTCCGCAACCGGCTTACCAAGATGTATCGCCATATCGCCCGTCTGGCCCGGCGACAGGGGGTCACCTGCTATCGCATCTATGACCATGACCTGCCGGAGTTCCCTTTTTGTATCGAACGGTACGAGGATAAGCTTTATCTCGCCGAATATCAGCGCCGTCATGGCATGACGGAAGAGGAGCATGAAGCCTGGCTGGAATCCTGCATACCTACGATCAGTGAAATACTGGAGACGCCCGACGAGCAGATCTACTATCGCGAGCGGCGGCGCAAGGCCGGCCGTCTGGACCAATACGAGAAGCTGGCCAGCGAGCAGGAATTCTTTGTCGCAAAGGAAGCCGGGCTTTCTTTCCGCATCAACCTCACCGATTACCTTGATACGGGGCTGTTCCTGGATCATCGTATCACGCGGGGCATGGTCCGCCAGGAGGTGGAGGGCAAGCGGATGCTGAACCTGTTTTGCTACACGGGCTCTTTCTCCGTTTATGCGGCGGCGGGCGGCGCTTCGACCGTAGATTCCGTCGACTTGAGCAGGACCTACCTGAACTGGGCCGAAGCCAATCTGGCGCTCAATATGCCGGTGGATAGCCAACGCCACCGGTTCATCCATGCCGACGTCAAGCAATGGCTCGACGAGCTGCCGCCCGGAGGCTATGACCTGGTGGTCATGGACCCGCCTACCTTCAGCAACAGCAAGCGCATGAAGGACTTTTTAGACATCCAGCGGGACCATGCGGAGCTCATCAACAAGACGCTGCAGGCCATGACGCCCGGCGGCATCCTGTACTTCAGCACCAACTACCGGAAATTCCAGCTGGAGACGGACAAGCTGGTGGCCGCTTCAGTCAAGGATATCACCAATGCCACCACGCCTTTTGACTTCCAGGGAAAGCTATTCCGGTATTGTTACCGGATCATAAAGTAAAAGGCCCCGACGGGGCCTTTTACTTTGGTTATTATTGGGTGAGCGGGATATCGCGTTTCAGCATGTCATTACGATTGGCCATCTCCCAGGCCGTGAAGAAAACGAACCGGGCTCTTTTCTCCAAAATATCATAATTGATCTTGTCCGGAGTATCGGAAGGCTTGTGGTAGTCGTTGTGGATGCCGTCGAAATAAAAGATGATGGGCACCCCCTTGCGGGCGAAATTATAATGATCGCTGCGGTAATAGATGCGCTCCGGGTCCGTAGGATCGTCGAATTTGTAGTCCAGCTCCAGCTTCGAATACTTTTTGTTGTTGCCTTCGCTTATGGGCTTGAGGTCCGTGGATAGTTTGTCGCTGCCCACCACATAGACATAGTTGGTCGAGTCCCCGATCTTGCGGTTGGGGTCGATGCGGCCGATCATGTCGATGTTCAGGTCCACCGTCGTATGTTCCAGGGGATAGGTGGGATGTTCAGAATAATATTGCGAGCCGAAGAGCCCTTTCTCCTCCCCGGAATTGGCCAGGAAGAGGATGCTGCGGCGCGGGCCCTTGCCGGCGGCCTTAGCTTTGGTAAAGGCTTCTGCCAGCTCCAGGATGCTCACCGTACCGGAGCCGTCGTCGTCGGCGCCATACCAGATGACTGTATCCCTTTTACCCAGATGATCATAGTGAGCGGAGAGCACGACGATCTGGTCTTTGAGATCGGTGCCTTCGAGGAAGCCCAGCACATCGCTGCTCTGCAGCTTTAACGAGGACTTCCTGAAGCCCAGCTGTACATTGGCCGGATACGCTTTGGCGAGGGGCTTGCCTGCCTGGATGGCTGAATAGTCGCCGCCGAAAATGGCGCGGGCCACGTTCTCGGTAATATAGTAGCTGTTGAGGTCGATGACCTTCTTGTATTGCTCCATTGACATGCGGCCCTTGGTGTCGGTCACGTTGCGCGGCGGCGTGGGCTGCAGGATCAGCAAAGCGGCAGCGCCGTTCTTAAGGGCTGCCTGCTGTTTGGCTACTGGGGCATTCCTGCCACCGGCGGCGCGGGCTCCCGTCGGCGCTCCGCCGAGCACGACCACGATCTTGCCCAGCACATTGAGGTCCTTGTAGTCATTATGGGTGGAATCGCTGATCCCATAGCCGGCAAACACCACTTCGCTGGCGAGCATGTCAGCGGTGTGGTTAAGCGAGACGCTTACGAAGAAATCTTTGTTCAGGGTGAAGGGCTGGTCGTTCACGCTCAACGAAGCCTGTTCCAGCGAATCCTGGAAAACGGGGTAGTATAGCTGATAGCTGTTGTTGCCGCCGCCGGGCTGCAGCCCGAGAGTGCGGAAATCGTTTTCGATATAGGCGGCAGCCTTGCGCTGGCCTGGCGTAGCGGTCTCCCGCCCTTCGAAGTCGGCGCTCGCGACGATGTACAAATGTTTCTTCAGGTCGGCGGCAGTGATGGTCTTGGCAAAAGGCCGGGGATCGGTTGTCTTCTGCGCATGTGCGGCTATGGCAACGCATAGCGACAGGAATAAAATGGCTTTTCTCATGCGCCAAATATAGGGCATCCGGTGCAAAAGTAGTCAGGACTGATTACGCCGAGGCCAGCTCGCTCAGCTCCAGCCAGCGTAATTCTTTCGAGTCGATCATCTGGCCGATCTCGCCGATGCGGATGGACAGCTGCTGAAGCTCTTCGAAGGGGGGATTGCCGCTGTTGAGCTTTTCGGTGGCCTCCTGTTTTTCGCGGGTCAATCGGGTGATGTCCTGTTCCAGCTCTTCAAATTCTCTTTTTTCTTTATAAGACAACTGCCTTTTGGGTGTGGCAGGGGCCTGAGGGGGTGGGGGAGCCGCCTTGGCGGGTGGCTCTTCATTGGGGAAGGCGGCGCTTTCCTCGTTATTTTTCAGCCATTCGCGGTATTGGGAATAGTTGCCCGGAAAGTCCCGGATGAGGCCATCGCCTTCCAGCACTAACAAGTGGTCTACCAGTCTGTCCATGAAGTAACGGTCATGGGAGACGATGAGCAGGCAGCCCTGGTATTCGCTCAGGAAGTTCTCCAAAATGGCCAGGGTAGGCAGGTCCAGGTCGTTGGTAGGTTCATCCAGTATCAGGAAGTTGGGGTTCCGGAAGAGGATGGACAGCAGGTGTAACCGTCGTTTCTCGCCGCCGCTGAGCTTGGAGATATAGGTATATTGCTGTTCGGGGGGAAAGAGAAAGAGGTTGAGGAACTGGGCCGCGCTCAGGGAGCCGCCTGCCGCGAGGGGAAAATGTTCGGCGATGTTCTTGACGAATTCTATGACCCGCATGTCTTCTTTCACTACCAGGCCCTGTTGGGTGTAGTTGCCGAAGATCACCGTCTCGCCGATATTGACCTTCCCGCTGTCGGGCTCTTCGAGGCCCTGCAGGATACTGATAAAAGTAGATTTCCCTACCCCATTTTTCCCGATGACGCCTAAGCGCTCGCCGCGTTTGAAGGTGTAGTCGAAGCCCTTGAGGATCACTTTTTCGCCATAGCTCTTGTATAGCTTCTTGAGCTCCGCTACCTTTCCGCCCAGGCGGTTCATCTTCATCTGCAGCTCTACCTGGTTGTCTTCGATCTTTTGTTTGGCGCGGGCTTCCACGACGTAAAAATTATCCTGCCGGCTCTTGCTCTTGGTAGTGCGGGCCTTGGGCTGCTTGCGCATCCATTCCAGCTCTTTACGGTAGGTGTTGCGGGCTTTATCGATCGAAGCGGACTCGTTTTCGATCCGCGCGGCTTTTTTCTCCAGATAATTCTCGTAATCGCCTTTGTAGCTGTTCAGGCTGCTATCATCCATTTCCCAGATCTCTTCGGTCACGGCATCCAGGAAATAGCGGTCGTGGGTCACCAGCAGCAGGGTCACTTTTTCGTGGTTGAGATAGTGTTCCAGCCATTCGACCATCTCTACGTCCAGGTGGTTGGTGGGCTCATCCATGATCAGCAGGACGTGCTTGTGCTCGAAGCCGATGTCGATAAGGGTCCGGGCCAGGGCCACGCGTTTGCGCTGGCCGCCGGAGAGCGTGCCTGCCGATTGGTCAAGGTGATGGATGTTCAGCTTTCCCAGGATCTGCTTGACCTTGGTGTCGAAATCCCAGGCGCCCAGCTCATCCACGCGGACGATGGCATCCGTGAGCCGGTCCACGTCGCCGGAGTCGCTGGCGGCCTCGAAGGCCTTGATGGCATTGATAAAGGGATGATTATGATGGAAGATATTGTCCAAAATGGACTTGTCCTCATTGAAGACGGGTTCTTGCTCGAAGAGCGCGACCGTGACGTCCTTATGGATCCAGACTGTCCCGCCTTCGGCCGTATCCCGGCCGGCCAGGATCCTCAGGAGGGTGGACTTGCCGCTGCCGTTGCGCGCAACCAGGGCGATCTTGTCGCCTTCTTCGATGTGGAAAGTGATGTCGCGAAACAGGGGCTTGATACCGTATGACTTGCTTAAACCTTCGACGGAGACATAATGCATATTTTGCAAATATACGACGATGGGGCCAGAACCCCATCGTCGCCGGTCTTTTATCCTTTCACGAATTCCAGGTTCGCATGGACGCGGACCTCGTCGCTCACGATGAGGCTGCCCGTTTCCGTAACGCCATGCCAGCTAAGGCCGAAATCCTTACGGTTGATCTTACCGCTGACGCTGATACCCGCACGGGTGTTGCCCCAGGGATCTTTGATCACGCCGCCGAATTCGGCATCGAGCTTCACGGACTTGGTCACGCCATGGAGGGTGAGATCGCCATATACCTCGTAAGAGCCGTCGTTATCCACATTCTCATATTTCGTTGCTACGAACTTCAGCTCGGCGAATTGCGCCACGTCGAAGAACTCGGGGGACTTGAGATGCCCGTCACGCTGTTCGTTGCCTGTATTGATGGAGTCGATATCGGCCGTAAAGGTGATCTTCGCGGTCTGGAAATCTTCGCCTTCCGTCTCCAGGCTGGCATCGAATTTCGTGAACTTTCCGCTGACGTTGGAGATCATCATGTGCTTAACCTTGAATTCCACTTCCGAATGGGAAGGATCGAGTATCCATTTTGTCGTAGCCATAGTAAATGATTTTGATGTTTGAACAATGAAATTAAGATAATTATTTTCTTTGGCAAAGTTATGTTCAAACGCCATGCCTGCCATTAACCTATGTTAAGACTTTGTAACTTAACGAATACAAAAGCCGCCGCCCCACAGGGGCAGCGGCGGTGCTAATAGAACCTTTAAAGACCAAATGTGTAGGCAAGGCGCAGCCCCAGCGTGCTTACATTGCCTCCGCCGTCGTTCCAGAAGCTTTGGGTCTGCTGGAAGTAGAACCCGGCGTCGATATAATTCTTTGGCGCCAGCTTCAATAATACGCCTACCTGCGGACTGTAGGTGAAGGCCGATGTCTTGTCGGCGCCGGCATCCGAATGGTTGCCTAAAAAGGTAACTCCCGCCGTCCCCTGAACGTAGACCAGGTTATCGAGGAAGAAATACTTGAGGCCGCCTTTTGCCGGGATCAGCTGCAGGTTCCTGTTTGGGAAATTCTCGCCGCTGTTGGTCTTGACGAAAGCATCCTTGTATCCGAAGTTGACCACGGCATACAAGCTGTGGACGATCGGGATGTCGGCTTGTATGGAGCCGCCGAAGGTCCAGCTATAAGCGTTCGAGAAGTTGCCAATGGGAAGTCCAAATTCCGGTCCTGCGCTAAGCCTGAACTCGTTGTCATTGGAGGAAGAGCCGGAAGCAGGCGCAGTGGTCTGGGCCTGGGATGCGAATGCGAAGGTAACTAACAGTGTTGCCACAACGCCGATCTTACGTGTCGTTTTCATCTTACTTGTTTTATGTTTACGAATAATTCCTGACTGTTGTTTCTTACTTACTGTATACTATTACCGTGTGGAAGTTAAAAGGTTCGAGGGAGCGCAGAAATTTATTTACCAGCCGTAGTAAAGCGAGATATTTCCGTAATTATGACAATAGAGTCCTTTCAGGGTGGCGGGCATGATGACCTGTGAGAAGGAAATGCCAAGCCGGCCAATGGAGGCGATGGCGCCGTAGCTAAAAGATCCGATCCAGTGTTGCAACGGAGGGTAGGGCCTTGAGCTATCCTTATCCAGCTGCAGGTTGGGGTTGGTGGTGAACATGCCGCCTTGCAGCAAGGCGTTGGTGAGGAAGAGCTGCATTTCCGGCTTAGCGTAGAAATAAGCCTGCCAGTGTTTATGGCCGTTGTCTTGTCCGGCGCTGGCGTGCTGACTGAAGAAGCCGTTGAAATAATTATCTTTTTTTCCAATGAGGATCAATGGGTACAGGCCTGCGCTGTTCTGCATCGTACCGCCGGAGACCTGTGCCCCGCCGATGACGCTGAGCCAGGAGCCGCAGGAGACCAGCTCTTTTTCCGCCGCAAAATTTACATTCACCAGCAGGTCGTTACGGAACTGATGGCTCCAGCCCTTCGGGCGGTCATAGTCGATGATAGCGTGGGCGATCGTTTGGGTCTGCTTATCCAGGGCGGCGGGGCCGATGACGCCCAGCACCAGCTCTGTCTGGAGATCATAGTGTTTTACCGGGTTGTAGGAGTAACGGGTGTGCGTAGCGACCAGCGCCCCGGACCAGGGATAGTCGCCGGGCTGATAGCCGGTGCTGTCAATATTGTCGGGGGTATACATCAACTGCATTAAACCCCAGCCGTAGATGTTAATGCTGCTGTCGCCTGCGCCGGGCATCCATCTGTCGACAAAGAAATGCGGGCGCTTTGCGGGCATGTAGAAATAATCGATCCTTGTCCCATTGGTATAGGAGTCGTCTGTTCCAAACCTCGAGAAGTCCATAAAATCATCGTCTTCAGAAATGCGGATCATCCGGGTCAGGCTGTCGTGTTGGCCAGGGAAGGATTGGGCGTAGCTGGATAAGGCCATCACGAGAAGCCCGAAGCTTAGCAGGGTGACGGTTAAAAATTTACGCATATCGAACCAACATACGAAAAAGATTATTGTTTCGATCCCGGTCTTATTTTGAGATGCAAAAATGATACTCTCCGGAGCCTGCTTTTAGACTCAGCTTGCCCCGTTCGACGTTTTCCACGCTAAGCTCTTTTACTGTAGCCAGGTTGTGGCCGCTTTCGGTGATGAGCCCGCCTTCGGGTGCGGGGATATCGATGGTTGCGGTCGTATTGGCTGGTATCGTGACGTCAATGAGCAGGGAGTCGCCCTTCTGCTGCCAGTGGCTGCTGATCCTTCCGTAGCCGGTCTCCAGATCGGCGGCGGCGGAAGTCAGCGCTCCGCCCGGATGCGGGGCGATATGGCTATGCTGATAGCCAGGCCCGTCCTCATAGGTATCTATGCCGGCCACGACGCGGTACATCCAGTCGCCGATGGCTCCATAGGAATAGTGGTTAAAGGAGTTCATGCCGGGAGTCTGGAAAGTGCTGTCCGGGCGGATGCCGTCCCAGCGTTCCCAGATGGTGGTCGCCCCCATCTTTACGGGATAGAGCCAGGAGGGGTAGGTATCCTGTAAGAGCAGCCGGTAGGCCACCGGCGTATAGTTATAGCGGCTCAGCACGTGGCAGAGATAGGGTGTGCCGAGGAAGCCGGTGGTAAGGTGGTAGTCGTAATCCTGGATGTTCTTCACCAGTCTTTCGGCCGCCTGCTTACGCAGGTTTTCCGGCAGCATATCGAACTGAAGCGCCAGCACATAAGCCGTCTGCGTTCCGGAGACCAGCCGGCCATCGGGTGTCATATATTCGCGTAAGAAAGCATCCTTTATCCGTTGCAGCAGGACACTGTACCGGGCCGCCTCTTCTTTCTTCCCGAGCACGCCCGCGGCGTCGATCAGGAGCTGCGTGGAATGTGCATAGAAGCATTGTGCTATCAGGTATTTGTCAGTGACGGCGGCGCGTCCGTCATTATCGTCGAAGGGTCGGTAGAAGAGCCAGTCGCCGAAGTGGGAGCCGGTGTTCCACAGGTCGTCTTTGGCCTGTCCGCGGATATACTCCACCCAGGCTTTCATGCTGGGATATTGCGTTTCAAGCACGCGTTTGTCCCCATAGGCCAGATAGAGGTTCCAGGGTATGATGGTGGCGACGTCGGCCCAGCCGGCGCTGGTGCCTTTGCCGGATACATTGGGAATCACGAAGGGGACGGCGCCATTGGGCTGCTGATCGGCTGTGAGGTCATTCAGCCATTTGGCGAAGAAGTTGTCCACGCCCCGGTTGTAGGCCGCGGTCCGGGAGAAGACCTGTGCGTCGCCTGTCCAGCCCAGCCGTTCGTCGCGTTGCGGGCAGTCGGTGGGGATGTCGACGAAGTTCCCCTGCTGTCCCCATTGGATATTGTGCTGCAGCTGGTTGATCATGGGGTTGGAACAGGTGAACTCACCCGTTCTGGGCATGTTGGAGTAGAGGGCTACGGCTGTGAAATCGTCCGGGTTGATGGGGCCGTCGAGCCCTTCGATCCGGATATAGCGGAAACCATGGAACGTAAAATGCGGCTCGAAGACCTCTTGTTCTCCGCCACGCAGGATAAAGACGTCCTGCGCCTTTGCAAAGCGCAGGTTCTCGGTATAGAAATTACCGGCTTTATCCAGCACTTCGGCGTGTGAGAGGCGAATGCTATCGCCGGCCCGGCCTTTGATCTTTACTATTACCCAGCCCGTGAGGTTCTGGCCGAAGTCGATGACATGTTCACCCTTGGGCGTGGTCAGCAGCTTGAGCGCATGGAAGGTCTCCTGCTTTTTTACGGGTTCATTGGCCGTAGCCACAAGGTTATCTTTAGGGACCTCCAAAGGTTTTACGTCGCTCCAGCCGCTGTCGTCATAGCCGGGAAGGGACCAACCTTTTTTCTCCTGGCGGTGGTCGATGGTCTCGCCGTCGTAGATCTCGGAGTGGAGCACCTCGCCGGCGGTGGATTTCCAGCCCGGGCCGGAGGCGATGGTGTCGGCGCTGCCGTCCTTATAGCGGATCACCAGCTGCAGGAGGAGCCCGAGCTGGCTGCCGTAGACGTTGTGCTGCCAGTCGTAACAGATATAGCCCCGGTACCAGCCGCTGCCCAGCATGGCGCCGATGGCATTCTTTCCAGGGGTGACGAGGGTGGTGACGTCGTAAGCCTGGTATTGGAGCCGTTTGTTGTAGGATGTCCAGCCGGGTGTGAGATAGGCTTCCCCGATGCGCCGGCCGTTGAGCTGTGCTTCATACAGGCCATGGGCGGTGATATAGGCCGTGGCGGAGGCGATGGTTTTCCTGACCTGGAAGGTCGTTCGCAGCAAAGGACTGGGCTGGGTGGCCGTTTCTTTGAAGCCCGGCTGTATCCAGGCAGCTTTCCAGTCGCCCGGTGTGAGCAGTCCCATCTGCCAGGAGGCCGGCGTGCTCCAGGCGGAGCTACGGCCTTTATTGTCCCAGACCCGCACCTGCCAGAAATATTTTGTGCCCGGCTTTAGGTCGGGCCCCCCATAGACCACCTGGGTGGACTGATCTGTTTGCACCTTGCCGGAGGTCCAGAAGCGGCTGCCGCCGGGGTGTTCGTCGATGCGAAGCTCATAGGCCGTCTGCAGCTCGTCCCGGTCCGCGGACTTCAGCTGCCAGCTGAGACGGGGCTGGCGGCTGTCCAGGCCAATGGGATCCGGCATGTTCTCCGTGAGGAGGTGGGATACGCTGACCTGGGAAAAAGCAGAACCTGTACAGAGCAGGGCGGATAAAAGCGAGATCGTTATTCTCATCATGGCGGGGGTTGAGGGAACAAATATAGGATACGCAGGGGATGTGTTCTGTATATTTGCCCGTATATGTTTATCATTGACGCACACTTAGATCTCAGCATGAATGCCCTTGAATGGAACCGGGACCTCACGCTGCCTGTCCATGCGCTCCGGGCCCGCGAGCAGGGACTGAGCGATAAGCCGGACAGGACCAGGGGAACGGTATCGCTGCCGGAGCTACGCCGCGGGGGTATCGGCCTCGTTGTTGCCACACAGATAGGCCGGTTTGTGGCGCCGGATAACCCCTTGCCGGGTTGGCATTCCTCCTGGCAGGCCTGGGCCCAGACCCAGGGGCAGCTGGCCTGGTACAAGGCGATGGAAGAGGCCGGCGAGATGGTCATGATCACTGACCTTGCGTCGTTGGAAAATCATCTGGAGCGTTGGCTGGGGGAAGCAGGGGAGCCGGCAGGCAATAAGCCCATCGGCTATATCCTAAGCCTGGAGGGGGCTGACTCCATCGTGCATCCCGACTATCTGCAGCGGGCTTATGCCTATGGACTGCGGGCGCTTGGTCCCGCCCATTATGGTCCGGGCCGGTATGCTAACGGTACCGACAGCACGGGCCACCTCAGGGAGGCGGGGAGAACGCTTTTGCGCGAGATGGATCGGCTTGGCATCATCCTCGACGCGACGCATCTCTGCGACGATGCTTTCTGGGATGCGATGGAGCTCTTCCATGGTCCCGTCTGGGCCAGCCATAACAACTGCCGGGCTCTTGTGGATCATAACCGGCAGTTCAGCGACGACATGATCCGGGCGCTGATAGCGAAAGGCGCCGTTATCGGCGGCGCCCTCGATGCCTGGATGATGGTGCCGGGCTGGGTGCGGGGCGTATCCGATCCGGCGGCAATGCATTGTAATCTGGAAAAGGTCATCGACCATATGGATCATATCTGCGAGATTGCCGGCAATACCCTGCATGTAGGCATGGGTACCGACCTGGACGGAGGCTATGGCAGGGAGCAATCCCCCTACGACCTGGATACGATCGCCGACCTGCAGAAAATGACGGGGCTACTGGAAAAAAGAGGATATAGCCAAACGGATATTGCGAATATCCTGCATGGCAACTGGCTGCGTTTTTTACGCGGGGCGTGGAAGGATTAATTCACCGGCTCCATCTTCAAGCAGACCGGCGCCGGCAGCTCGATGCGCTTATTGGTATCTGTTAGCATTCCCGTGACCGGGTCTATCTTGAACACCACCACATTCTTCCCGTTTTGGTTGGCAACCAGCAGCCAATGGCCCGTAGGGTCGATCATGAAATTCCGCGGCGTCTTGCCCAGGGTGGGCTGAAATCCCTTGAGGGTCAGCTTGCCGGTGGAAGGGTCGATCGCGAAGATAGCCAGGCTATTGGCATCTCCCCGGTTGGAGGCATACAGGAACTTCCCATTGGGCGAGATATGGATATCGGCGCTGCCGATATCGCCGTGGTAGCCATCAGGGTGCGAGGAGATATGCTGGATCGGGGTCAGCTTTCCGTTGGTATAATGGAAGGCGTCTACCGTGCCGCCGAGCTCATCGATAACATACGCATAGGGCTTACCGGGATAGAAGGCGGTATGCCGGGGACCGATGCCGGGCTGCATGTCGACTACCGAATCCGTTGCGCCAGCAAGTGGCGTCTTGCCTCCGGCCGGATTGAATTTCAGCACGGAGAGCTTATCGATGCCCAGGTCGCAGACGACCAGGTATTTTTCATCCGGCGAAAGGATGGTGGAATGGACGTGTGCTGTTGCCTGCCGGCCTTTGTTGGGGCCGCTGCCCTGGTGCTGTACTGTCTGCGTTGCCGGGGCCAGGTAGCCGTCGGGGCTGATCGGTAAGGCGGAGTAGCTGCCGCCGCCATAGTTGGCGACCATCGCCCATTTTTGATGTTTGTCCACGGTCACGTAGCACGGATCGTCTCCGCCGCTGGCCTGCTTATCGATGAAGGTCAGCTGTCCGGTGGACTTATTGAAAGAGAAGGCGCTCACGCTGCCGGGTTTGGCCCCATCCGTCTCGTTGACGGCATACAGGAATTTTCCGCCTGGCGCCACGGCCAGGTAGGAGGGATTGTCGGTGGCAACGGTGCTTACGGGAGTCAGGTCGCCCGTGGCGCCATCGAAGCGATAGACATAAATGCCCTTGCTCTCGCCGTTCTTGAAAGGGCCTTCCGTATAAGTGCCGACGAAAAGATAATACTGCTGCGAGAAGCCTGTCATCGACAGGAGCAGCGACGCCATCAGGTAAGTAAAACGCATCCGGTAGACTATTGAGTTGATAAAAAGATGCTGTAAGATAACGAAAACAGTCTTTAGCAAGACTTCCACTTCGGAATTTACGCTTATGCGTGGTAGGATTACGAGAAAAA
Organism: Puia dinghuensis; assembly: GCA_026224995.1. Lineage (GTDB taxonomy): Bacteria > Bacteroidota > Bacteroidia > Chitinophagales > Chitinophagaceae > Puia > Puia dinghuensis_A. The sequence continues at coordinate 2,173 of JAMFRX010000124.1, read as the reverse complement.
GGATGGGGTGTTTACAAGCCGGATTTCGGCAATCGCGCAAGTGTAGGTGTATACAGTTATCAGGATGTAAGATAAGCACAAAAGGTAATCAATTCTTCATCTTCAGAATTTGAAAAGCCATCGCAGTAACGGAACTTTGCTGCAGTGAATGAATGTTTGATCCGTATCCATGTGAACAGCCAACTGAAACCACAATCCATACCAGTGAAAAACAAATGTCCAATTTCCTGTCCTGTTTAGGGCTCTGCTGTGAGAAACGTCCAAGCTATCTTGCAGTTATTTAATTGCCCCGCCTGCTTACGCCGGTGGGGCTTTTTTTATGCTCCTGGCCTTGGTATTGCCAGATTAAGTACTTTTATTCCCAAAAATCACCCAGTTTATGCGAAAATTCTATTTCCTTCCTGCTGCTTTGGTCGTAGGAATGGTTGCCTGTAACAATGCAAGCGACAAGGCCGCTACCAGCGATACAGCCAAGGCCGCTACTACGGATACCATGGCTATGGCCAAGCCCGATTCCAGCTCGGCAGTGCAGGCCCTTCCCGCGGTTCCTGCCGGAGCCAAAGTTTATTTCAAGAATCTTAAGGATGGTCAAACCGTCAAGTCGCCTGTGAAGGTCGAGATGGGCATTGACGGCCTGAAGCTGGACACGGCTGGCGCGATCGTCGCTGGTACGGGCCACCACCATCTGCTGATCGATGCGGGCGATTCCATTCCTGCGGGTACGGTGGTGCCAAAGGATTCCACGCATCTGCATTTCGGCAAGGCCCAATCCACGGCGGAAGTACCACTCGCTCCCGGCAAGCATGTGCTGACCCTGCAATTTGCAGATGGCATACATCGCAGCTATGGCAGCCAGCTGGCTACCACGATCACTGTAACCGTGAAATAATTTTTCCTGTACGACTCCCCCGGCTTATCCGGGGGGAGTCGTATTAGAAAGCAACCCGCGCAACGAAAAACCCGTAGGTGTTGTCATGGAGTTGGAAAAAACGCATATCATGAGAAAAAGCACAAAAAATTTAGGATTAGCAGCAACATTTTTGGTATCTCTGGTAATTATGGGCGCAGGTTGTGCAAAAACCGGTTCCAATCTTACCACGACCCCAGTCTCTTACCTGACACTTATTAACGAGGCGATCTATGCCTCATCGCTTGACGTCTTCCTCAACGATACGCTTGCCACTGCTCCGGCAGGGATACCGCCAGGTTCCTTCTCCAGCAGCTACGGAACGATCCGTCCAGGAAACTATACGTTAAAATTCGCGGTCGTCGGTTCCGACAGCATCGTGAGCCAGCTGCCCGCTTCAGCGTTCGACACCCTGAATTTCTACACGGTATTGCTGTACAACCTCCCGGGCGGCGGCGCGGTCCAGTCCGTAAAGATCCAGGATAATTTTAGCACGATCTCTGCGACGCTTGCCAACTACCGGTTCTTCAATCTGAGTCCCAACTATCCGCAGGTGGATTTTTATATCGGCACCACGGTGGCGCAGCCTAACCGCGGAACGGCCGACAATGCCACTAGTACTCTTTACAACAGCTTTACGGCCGTATCGCCGGGCAGCGTCAACCTCATCGTCAAGAAAGCCGGGACGGACAGTGTGATCGCTTCGGCGGCGAATGTGGCGCTCATTGGGGGAAATGCGTATACTATTTTCCTGGGCGGGATAATAAATTCCACCTCTACGCCATTGCAGATCAATGTATTGCAGGCTTCTTATTAAATTTAGATCAAGGTAAAGGGGTGTTCCGGCGGAGACTATTTTAGCGAGCCGGGCAGGACTTTATGCATCTTCTTGAACATGCTGATGAAGGCGCTAACCTTTTCGTAGCCCAGCATATAGGCCGTTTCGGTGACGCTGATCTTTTTTTCCTGCAGCATGCATTTGGCCAGGTCCATCTTCTTTTCCAGGTAGTATTCGTACATGGTTTTGCCATAGACGGCCTTGAAGTGGCGTTTGAGGGTCGACTCGCTGAGGGCGAACTCCCGTGCCAGCTGTTTCTGTGAGGGCAGCATGTCCTCCAGGCTATGGACCAGCCGTTGTTCTACCTGCCGGATGGTCTGCATGTGCCAGGTCTTACGGAGGGATGGCTGGGTATCGCCCGGGGCGGGCCACCGCCCGATGGTGCCGGCCACCAGCAGCAGCAGCCGGCCTCTGAGCGAGAGCAGGTT
>JAMFRX010000123.1 GCA_026224995.1 Puia dinghuensis | reverse complement strand
CCATGCTGCGCGTATTCAACGACACCGCGCGCTATGTGGACCAGGGTGGCGGTAAGCGCAAAGGCGCCTTCGCCATCTACCTGGAACCCTGGCATGCGGACGTCTTTGAGTTCCTCGACCTGCGCAAGAACCATGGCAAGGACGAGATGCGGGCCCGCGACCTGTTCTACGCCCTGTGGATCCCCGACCTTTTCATGCAGCGCGTAGAAGAAGGCGGCAGCTGGAGCCTGTTCTGCCCTCACGAGGCGCCGGGCCTGCATGAGACCTGGGGCGAAGCCTTCGAACAGCTCTATGCGCGATACGAAGCCGAAGGCCGCGCCCGCCGCACGGTAAAGGCGCAGGACCTGTGGTTCGCCATCTTAGACGCACAGATAGAGACTGGCAACCCCTACATGCTGTACAAGGACGCCGCTAACCGCAAGAGCAACCAGCAGAACCTCGGCACCATCAAGAGCTCCAACCTCTGCACCGAGATCATCGAATATACTTCGGCCGACGAGATCGCGGTCTGCAACCTGGCCTCGCTGGCCCTGCCCCGCTTCGTCACCAACGGCGTATTCGACCACCAGAAATTATATGAGATCACCTACGAGGTCACCAAGAACCTCAACAAGATCATCGACCACAATTTCTATCCGGTAGAAGAAGCCCGGAACTCGAACCTGCGGCATCGCCCCATCGGACTGGGTGTCCAAGGCCTCGCCGACGCCTTCATCTTGCTGCGGCTGCCCTTTGAGAGCGATAAGGCCAGGCAGCTCAACAAAGAGATCTTCGAAACGATCTACTTCGCCGCCATGACGGCATCCAAAGACCTCGCGAAGATCGACGGCCCCTATAGCACCTTCGCCGGTTCGCCGACGTCCAAAGGTCAGTTCCAGTTCGACCTCTGGGGCGTAGAGCCTTCCCTTCGCTGGGATTGGTACCGGCTGAAGGACGAAGTGATCAAGCACGGAGTACGCAACTCCTTATTGGTAGCGCCGATGCCTACGGCTTCTACCTCCCAGATCCTGGGCAACAACGAATGTTTTGAGCCTTATACGTCCAATATCTATGTCCGGCGAGTGCTTAGCGGCGAATTTGTAGTCGTCAACAAGCACCTGCTCAAAGACCTGGTAGAGCTCAACCTGTGGAACGACGACATGAAGACCAAGATCATCTTCCACAACGGCTCCATCCAGGCCATCGACGAGATACCACAGCACCTGAAAGAGATCTACAAGACGGTATGGGAGATCAAACAACGCAACATCATCGACATGGCCGCCGACCGCGGCGCCTATATCTGTCAATCCCAGTCGCTCAACCTCTTTGTAGACTCCCCTTCGGCCAATAAGCTCACCTCCATGCACTTTCATGCCTGGAAGAAGGGGCTGAAGACGGGCATGTATTACCTAAGGACGCAGGCTGCTTCACAAGCCGTGCAGTTTACCGTAGAACGCCAGGGTGGCAAGATGATCGAGCCGCTCGCGAATCCTACGGCTATCCAGGTGGCTGAGGCCGATCCGGGCGAGGATGTCGCTGGGCCTACTTGCAGTATGGAAGAGGGGTGCGTGACGTGTAGCGCATAATGAATAAAAAGAAAGGGGCGCCAATGGCGCCCTTTTCTCATTATAGACTAAGTGTTTTTTTGTATTGCTATTTTCGCGCTCATTCGCTACTTTTATCCTGTTCCTATAAGTAAATCCGAAACCCTAAAAAATCCCTTTATGTTTACACGCGCAAATCTTTATGCAGCCAGCTTCCTCGTAGTGATCGCCATCTTCCAAATGGCTCTGGCATAGGTTACTTCAGCTTCATATCTGTTATTATCCCATCTATCCGCGAGCCTAGCTCCGCATTCACCTTGTCAAAATCGCCAGGGAATGCCAGCTCACCGTGCACGCTGAAATAGAACTTTATTTTCGGCTCAGTACCGCTGGGCCGGGCGGAGATCTTGCTGTCGTCAGCGAGGATGAACTGCAAAACATTGGACTTCGGCAGATCGATCTCCCAGGTCTCTCCTGTCTGCAGATTTTTGCCCTCGTGCAGCTCATAGTCCAGCAGCTGCACGACCGGTGAGCCATTGATCAGGACAGGTGGATGGCTGCGATATGCGCTCATCATCTCGGCGATCTCTTTCTGGCCATTCATGCCTTTTTTGGTGATGCTGATCAGATGCTCTTTGTAAAAACCATATTGCACATAGAGGTCGATCAATTTGTCATACAGGCTGCGGCCCTTGTCTTTTTCATAAGCGGCCATCTCGCAAAGAAGGGCCACGGCGCTCACCGCATCCTTGTCGCGGATCTGGCTGCCGATCATGAGCCCATAGCTTTCTTCGCCGCCGATGACATAGTTCTCCTGCCCTTCTTTTTCCTTGATGAGCTCGGCTATGTATTTAAAGCCGGTGAGGACATTGTAGCAGGTGACCCCATTATGCCTGGCGATCTCATCTATCAGGTTGGTGGTGACGATGGTTTTGACGACCATATCGGCCGGGCTTGAGATACCTTTGGCTTTGCGAGCCTCGATCATATAGTTGAAGGCAAGGGTCGCCGTCTGGTTCCCGTTCATCAGCACCCACTGCCCTTTCTTATCTTTTACCCCGATCCCTACCCTGTCCGCATCCGGGTCGGTACCCAGCAGGATATCCGCATCGATCTGTTGCGCCTTCTTGAGTCCAATGCTCATCGCCTCGCTTTCTTCCGGGTTAGGGTAGATCACGGTTGGGAAATTGCCGTCCGGGGTCGCCTGTTCGTCTACGACATGGACATTGGTAAAGCCGAACCGCTGCAGGACTTCCGGTACAAGCTTGATGCCCGTACCGTGGATAGGCGTGTAGACTATCCTTAAATTATGTTGACGTTCAATGACTTCGGGGTAAACTGACAAATTGCGGACCATTGCGATATAGGCCTCGTCGATGGCCGCCCCGATCATAGTGATGTTCGATTCCCCGCCGCCCCATTTAACGGCATCGACCCCCGCGACCTTTTCCACCTCTTTAAGGACATTTTTATCATGGGGAGGAACCAGTTGCCCGCCATCGTCCCAATAAGCCTTGTAGCCATTGTATTCCTTGGGGTTATGCGAAGCCGTACAGACCACTCCGCCCTGGCAGTGCAGGTGCCGGATGGCGAAGCTGAGCTCCGGTGTAGGCCGGAGCGACTGGAAGAGAAAAACTTTTATTCCATTGGCTGCGAACACATTGGCCGTTGTTTCCGCAAAAAAACGGCTGTTATTGCGGCTATCGTGGGCAATGGCGACCCGTACTTCTTTACCGGGAAAAGAGGCTTTCAGGTAGTTGGCATAGCCCTGGGTAGCCATCCCGACCGTGTACTTATTTATGCGGTTGGTACCCACTCCCATGATGCCCCTGAGGCCGCCCGTTCCGAACTCCAGATTGCGGTAGAAGCTTTCTGTCAACTCGTTAGGGTTGTCTTTCTGCAGCCGGGCGATCTCATCCTTGGTGGCTTGATCATAATTACCCTCTAACCATAAATCCACTTTTTCCTGTATAGCAGCATCCATATAAAGTATAAATATTTGTTTGGGCCTCCAATTTCGGTAAGAATAAACACAATAACAAATCACAGAAAGATTCCCCGGCACTTTTATATTATAAAATAAATGCTATTTTTGTAGTCAACTCTCGACCCCACCCTCCCTCTCGCACCGATACAAATCCATTGAAAGCCCGCAGATGTAAGTATAACTTACCCTTCACAATGTCCGGTGAAAAATTTGCTGTATCTATCAGTACCATTTGAATCCATCAACCTCTAAACAGGAATCCGGATGACGATGTATCTATTACTTCGTAATAACAAGCAAAGCGGCCCTCACTCAGTGGAAGAGCTGAAGAGCATGGGGCTGAAGGCCTACGACCTCGTATGGCTGGAAGGCAAGAGTGCGGCATGGCGATATCCCTGTGAGATCGGTGAGCTAAGCGCATTTGCGCCACCCGTGGATGAACAGCCTTTCGACCGTTTCTATAAAAAAGCTTCTCCGGCCGCTTCGGCCACTGCTACCGGCAAGCCCGCCGAGATACCCGTTACTGTCGAATCGACAAAGACGCCCGGCAAGCGGACCATCTATGTCACGATGCCCGCGGGAAAAAGCCCTGCGCCGGTCCGGGAACCAGCGATGGCCCGCGAATCCGTGCCTTCCCGTGAATTAATATCGTCCCGCGAGACGACGAATGTCCGGGAAGCATCTCTAATAGATTCTGCAAGGGAGCCTGCACGCGAACCCATCCGCGAACTGCCACCAAGGGAACCTGCCCTTGAACCCCTGCTGCCCGCCGGTAATACCTCCGATCCCAGCCATCTGCGCTATGCTTCGGGGTCTTCTTATGCCACGGCTACCATTGAGGATTATTCTGCTCAACTGAATGGACGCGAAACGGCGAATGTAGAATTTGCGCCTCGGCGCGCTACAGACCGGTCGCCCCGGGTTATCCGGTTCCTGGCTATCGGCGGCTCCATCCTGGCCCTGCTGGCCGCAGGCATTTTCATCGGCCTTTCACTCAACAAAGACTCCCTGGTTTTTCAGCATCGGATAGTAGCTACTGTCCCGTCTGGACAATCAATCGTTCATACTACGGCTCAGCAGCTACCAGTTCCTGCTGCCGCTACCCCTGCTGTCGTTCCCGGCCGGGACAAGCCTACCGACTCGGTCGCGACGATCGTCAGCCAGCCGGTCCGCACAGACCCTCCGGTGAACAGCGAGACAAGGAACGGAAGTGCGGCTGTCCGGCCCTCCACTACGGTTCCTTCGACAACGACCGTTCAACGGACAACGGCTGCAAGGAGTCCAATGAGGGGGGCCCCTAAAGAAAAGCCAGCCCATCTGCCAACCCAGTCCAACCTTATACCCGTTACCAGGGATTCCGCTGCCGGCGTAGTCCCTGTCGAACAACACCGGGAAGCCGTTCACCGGACAGATATCACCGTAGCAAGTTCCGGGAATCCGGAACGGGAAACCGGAAAGGCGAGCCTGGCCAACCAGGTCTCCGTGGGCGCTAATGGCTACACGGTAGGCACCTTCGGCGGCATCAACGACCTGCAGCTGACCGTGACTAACCGTTCCGGCTACCCTCTGGATGTAGTGATAGTCGAAGTCCAGTATATCCAGGCCAATAAGAAAGTCTACAAGACGGAAAACATGTATTTCCACGGCATCGGCGCAGGTTCAGCTCTCATGCTGGAAGCGCCGAAAAGCTCGCGGGGCATAAAAGTCCAATACAAGATCACGACGATCACTTCCAAGGAACTCGGACTTTCTTACTCTGGGATATAATACGCTCATTAACAATTTGGTAAACAAGATTTCTCCTATTTTCTTCTCATTTGGCACAGTAGTTGAAAATCCATAGCGTGCCTGGCCCCCTGCCTCCTGTTCAATTTCTAAATTAAGAGCCTTTTAACAACGATCGATGCGCTTGCCGCTATGCAATCGTATTTATTGACACAATTTGATTTAACTAATTTGAACTGGTATGAAAAACGCGATCGTGCAATTATGTTTGGTTATTATAGGTGTTTCCAGTATACATGCCGTACGGCTATTGCAAACCTCTTCCTTTCACCTGCGAATGTATCCTGCCAATGGGGCAGACAGGGTCTGGGCTATCCAGGGAAAAGACTCTATAGAGATGATGAATGTGAATGGAGAATATATCCTCCGGTCGATCAATCCCGGCCACTGGCAGGTAGTGGTAGAAGGCAACCAGCCTTATCATGATGACCGTTTCGATATCAGCGACGTAAAGCCCGGAACAGATATGGATCTTGGTGAGGTCCGGCTCCGGAAATAGGCCAGCAACTTGCACGCGCGCAGCCAATCACGCGATCAGTGGCAAGGGCGCAAAATTCTTCAACAGCACGGAAGCCGTCGAGGCCTGATCCGTGCGAAACCATTTTTCCAGCAGCGTACTGTAGATGGCCCTGAAATCATATTGCATGGCTATATTATCGTTTACGGTGAGCTTGGCTGGCCAAACAGGGTTCTCACCGATGACGCCTGCCTTCACTCCATCGCCAAAGACGAATACCGGCGCAGCGGCGCCATGGTCCGTGCCACCGCTGGCATTGGATTGTATCCGTCTGCCAAATTCAGAGAATGTCATCCCCACCACCCGGTTGCTCACCCCCAGGAAAGCGAGGTCGTCCTGGAAGACGTTGATGGCCTCGGAGAGCCGCGCAAGCAGCTTGGCATGTGCCCCGGTGGTCGTATCGGTATCCGTTTGCCGGGCATGGGTGTCGAACCCGCCCATGCTCACGAGGTAAATACGTGTCTGGAGTCCACCCGCCACGAGCCGGGCGACGATCTTCAACTGGTCGGCCAACGGATTCTTGCCGGCCGCCGGGTATTTATCCGACTGCTTAGTCACTTTCTGCGCAGCTTTTTTGATGACCCCTGCATATTGATCCGTTTTCACCGACATCTCCCGGATATAGGCCAGCTGATCTCCGGCCCGCGAATCAACGGTCTGAGGTGCCTTGTCGGCTATGAGATCATAGAAGCTGTTGGGGTTGCTGATAGCCATGCCCATGGTAAGTGCGGGGCCCTGCAAAGCCGGGGATACCAGCGAGCCTACCTGGATGGCAAGCGGATCGGGCATCGCAGCATTGGGATAGTCCTGCGGGAAACGCGGGTATTCCCGGTCCAGGTAACGACCCGCCCAACCTGTGGGCAGCACTTGCCCGGCATCGGCGCCCGTGAGCCAGATATCCGTCGCCCTGAAATGCGAAAAGTTGGGTTGCGGATAGCTCACCCCCTGCACGATCGACAGCTTTCCCGCATTGAACAGCTGCTGTAGCTCCGGCATCGCGGGATGCAGCCCCGTTCCGTCGAATCCCTCCAGCCGCAATACCTTGTCCTCCGGGATGGCGATATTCGAACGGGCGCTATGGTAGGCGTCGTAGAATTCAAGCGGGATCACCGTATTCAACCCGTCATTGCCCCCACTCATCTGGATCAGCACCAGCACATGGCCACCCGCCTCGTCGTGGACCGTCCGCAGGAAGGGGGAAGCCAGGGCCCGGAGGGAAATACCCGGGAGGAGTGCCGGCAACAGCACCGGCATCGTGTTTCGGAAGAAATCTCTACGCTTCATATTACATCAATTGATATTCCGGCAACTCCATCAGGTGCCGGTATAAGTTTTTCAATTTATTCGTCACCGTATTTCGATTGGCTTTGTCCTCCGGTTTGGTCTGGCAGGCCACCCAGGCATTCGTCCAGTAGTGATCGGAGGCCATGCCTACCAATCCCGCCAGCAGGATGCTGGTCTTCATGAGCTGGAGCTCCTCCGGCGGCAACGCGACGCTGTATAAGGCCTTTACCGAGTCGGCGATCAGCTGGTCCGGATCTTCGGGATGTGGCAGCCCGGCGGCAAAGGCTATGGGATCGATCCCGACCTTTTTGCCATTGCGGGCAAATCCATTGTTGATCATCCGGTCTGTAAACTGATTGCGCTTGGGCAGCGTATCGCTGCTGATCCAAAGCTTATCATACTCCGGCTCCTGATAATAGGCCTGCCAGCCCGCCACATTCGGCGGGTCGCCGATATTCTGCTGCAGGGCTGCCGCCTGGTTGCGCACCTGCTCCCACAACCCATACTGTTCCTCGCAGTCCTGCGCATTGGGGAAGCTGAGCCCGAATTCCCGGCACAGCCCCACCGTGAAGTCCACGGGGCTCTTGATCATCGAGCCATAGTTGGCGGTATCGAAGAAGTGCCGGCTCATCAATAGCTCTTCCAGCACCGGGCCTATCTCGTATTTCTTTTTGCGGAATAAAGCCGCCAGCGGCTTGATGACCTCCTGCTCGGTCGTCTCATCGATGGTATGGTAGACGAAAAAACGATAGAGCTTGCGGCAGATAAACGCGGATACCTCTTCCCGTGAGAAGATAAGCTCCACCAGCTCATCCACCTCCGCCTCGGCTTCCTTGCCCTTCATCCCCTTGATCACATGGTTGTCGTAAAAAGCGGAGAATTGCTTATCGCCCTGGTCATGGCGATTGGGATCGAAGGCGGCGGTATAGGTCTTGTAATTGAGGGTATAGCCCGTCAGCACCCTCGCTGCCGCTTTTACGTCCGATTCGGTATAGTGGGAGCCGGGCCCTTTGCCGACCGTGAAGAGCTCCTGCAGCTCGCGGCCATAATTCTCGTCCGGCGCTTTCTTCGTATTGGCATACCCGTTAAGATAGCGGAGCATGGCTGGCTCTGCCGTGATGGCTCTCACCAGCTCCTTGAAGTTCCCCAGGGCATGCGTTCGCAGCAGGACATTGTAACGGTAGCAGAACAGGGCGTTGTCGACCGTATTGGTTTCCGTGACAAAATGATTGTGCCAGAACAGCACCATCTTCTCCCGCAGGCTCCTGTCCTGCCCTGCCATGAGACCGAACCACCAGGACTTGAAGGAGTTCTTCCGACGGCCGTTGTTCATGCCATCGTATTTAGGCGCAACAGTCCAATCGGCGCCCGGCGCAATGTCAGGGTCGGTATATTTTTCGTCGTTGTAGCTGTTGATCGGGGGAGTTGGCATGGGATATATGGAGCGGACAAGCTCCTGCACGGCTTTCTTTGGGGACTTTTTCAGAAAATACGCCGTATCCTCCCGGGTGGCGCCAAACATCGTCCGGCGCAGGAGGTGCGCTACCTGGGCTTGCTTCCACTCGCCTTTGTAGCGCCGGATACTGGATGTTATTGGTGTTGGATTAGCCATAAGATACCATTCTTATGATTTAGAAAGAATTATGCCAGAAAAGTTTAATTTTCGACATGAAAAAGATCCTCCTGTTCGGCGCCGGCAAGTCGGCGACCAGCCTGATCCGCTTCCTCATAGATACCTGCCGCACCCGGGACTGGCGGCTGGTAGTGGCCGAGACCAATCCTTCCCTGGCCCTTTCGAAGATCGGTGGTGCCCCCCAGGCCCGGGTCGCCGCGCTGGATGTAGGCGACGAAGCGGCCCGGGACGCCCTTGTCCGGGATGCCGATATCGTGATCTCGCTGCTGCCGCCGTCCCTGCACTACCTGGTGGCCCTCTCCTGCCTCAGGAACGACAAGAACCTCCTGACGGCTTCCTATCTGGATGCCTCGATAAAGGCCCTGGAGCCGGAGATCAGGGCCAAAGGGCTCTTCTTCCTGTGCGAAATGGGCCTGGACCCCGGTATCGACCACATGAGCGCCCTGCACCTTATCCGGGAGATAAAAGCCGGGCAGGGCTGGATCCATTCCTTTCTTTCCCATACTGGCGGCCTGATAGCGCCTGAAAGCGATGACAACCCCTGGCATTACAAGATCAGCTGGAACCCGCGGAACGTAGTCCTGGCAGGTTCCGCCGGAGCGGCCTACCGTGAGGACCAGTTGGTCGTCACCCGCAGCTATAGCGAGGTCTTCGAGCGGCCCGGACAGGTTTCCCTCCCGGGTATCGGAAGATTATCCTGGTATCCCAACCGGGATTCCTTGTCGTATATTCCCTTGTATGCGCTGGAAGAGGCCACGACCTTTATCCGCACGACCCTGCGCTACCCGGAATTCTGTCAGGCCTGGAAGAGCATCGTCCGCGCCGGGCTCACCGACGAGCAGCGGCCTCTGCCGGCAGAGCTCACCTATGCGCGCTGGTCCGAGCCCCTCTTACCCTTCGTGGATGACAGCAACCGCGGGGCATTCGACTTCCTGGGCCTATTCGAAGATACAGCCGTCCCCCATGAGGCAAAGGTGTCTGCCGATATCCTGCAGCACCTGCTGGAGACGCGGCTGGCTATGAAGCCCACCGATAAGGATATGATCGTCATGATCCACGAAATAGGCTTTACCCGCGATGGCGCATCCTATCAGGCGCAGAGTACGCTCGTGATAGAAGGAGAGGACAGCCGCTATACCGCCATGGCCCGTACCGTCGGCCTTCCGCTGGGCATCGCGGCTACCCTTGTGCTGGACGGGCGCATCGGGCTCACAGGATTGCACATCCCCATCCTTCCGGCCATCTATGATCCCGTGCTGGAAGAATTGGAGCGGCAGGGGATCCGGTTCGAGCATAGTGTAAAGCCGGCCTGACACCGGTCCTGGAGTCGTCATCCCCTCCAAGTGCGGACCGCGCAGTCTATGGCAGCCAGCCCCGCCAGTTGTCGGGCGCCCGATCGTTCCGGCATCGGACACGGCCACCTAGTTGACCTCGATGTTGAGCGTACCCAGTATCTTGTAATTGATATCCCGGAAGAAGACCTTGTATTTCCCCTTTTGCAAATAAAGCAGGTAGCGGTCTTTGCCGCCAAGCGTATAGGTCTGGTCGGCAGGCACCAGCTGCCAGGGCGTATTGTCGTTATTGTCGATCTCCTGCTGGTAATAGGCCTGTACAAAGAATACGGCATTGGAAAGCGCCTTGATATAGGTCGGGTGACGCAGGCCGCCAAAATTCATCCACGTAGGCCGGCCGTCGGTGTATTTTGTCGGGGGATGGATCACACAGAGATCGTAGAGATCTTTGTCGGTGACGTTCACGGGATTGTTATTGATCAGCGCGATGGACGGCTCCGTAATGGTGTACTTCGTCGTATAGGCCTGATAGATGACGCGGCCATAGCCGAAATTGCTTTCTTCCGTCATATCGGTCTGATCGATGGTGAGCGGCTCGATGCCCGACATGTGCCAGAAGGCCAGCGCCATCGGGATCTGACCTTCGGGACCAGGCTTCTTGCTAATATGGGCGAAAGAGGCATGGACCAGGATCTTCGCGGTCGAATCCAGCTGGAGGACATGGTAGATATTCGCAGCCTGAACGGAGTCCCGCACATTGGCATTGTGCACCGACGCCAGGGTATCCTCATAGGATACGAGCGTATAGCCCATGGCGATGGCCGAACGCATGAGCTCCCCTGCTACCGGCTCGCCGACATAATACCCCGAGTGCATGCCTACGGACGAGAGCCGCTGGTTGGCGAAGTTATTCAGCATCTCCATAGCCAGGTACCGGTAGCCCATTCTATAGAAACCCGCCAGCAGCGACATCGTGAACGCGCGGTGCAGCGGCTTGGCGAAGGCTTCATTGATCATGGTCACACGCCGGTTCTTCGCCATGAGATGAATATAGCCGGCGGCAGGCACATGCACGACATTCAGCAGACCAGCCGCCGTCTTGTAGATCTTCCGCCGAGTGGCGTCGTCTACGCTATCGTAGCTCTTCACGAGGTATTGAAGCGCCGTGCGGTAATCGCCTGCAAAGGCAAAATACTGGCTCACCTCGTCATAATACCCTTTGTCGGAATAGATCCCCCGGAATTTTTCATCGTCCCGGAGGGCGTGATAGAGCGGAAAAAGATAATGCAGGTTGCTCTTGGGCGTCAGCATCAGGACATTGAGCTGGGGACTATAGCCCGTGGGAAGGTAATGCCTGACATAATCCTTGAGCTGCAGTACCGGCGCCGACAGGTCGTCCTGCGCAAAACACCCGCCGGCAGCTGCCAGCAGCGCTGCCACCACAATAATTCGCTTGAATACAGCCATTGCGGCGCAAAATAGAACAAGTCTTGTTAACAGAAGGCGAAAAAAACCTAAGCCACCGCAAACCGGCGTAGCTTCCTTTTACAGGCCGCCAGCTGCACCCAGTAAATGATCCAGCAAACGAACATGGCCAGGATCAGCGCAAAGCACAACAGACCCAATGCTAGATCAGAGCCGGTGTTTTCCGGCGTGCGGCCGGCAGTCGGCGTGTAGGCACCAAAAAGATTAAAGAAAATAAGCACCAGCGGCATGCTCGACAGCAGCACACAATAAGCCAGGCCGATCCCGTAGGTAGGTCGTTTCCCGATTGCTTTTATCGCCTCTTCGTCCGCGAGGCCAAAGATGGACTCGCTTTGAAAGGCAGCATATTGTTTGACCAGCGAGTCCGCTATCCGTCTCACGACAAAATAGACCCAAACGTAGTTGAACAGCGGTATGAGCTGCAACCAGACCAGACCCGGTTGCATCCGCCGGTTTTCCGGCCAGATCGTGCTCAGCAGCGTATATTGGGTGCGCAGGAAAAGGATAGCGGGAATGAGGAAGGTCAGCAACAAGACCAGCTGACCCATGCCATAACCAAGGGAATAAGCGGAATCCATTCTAGGGGTATTTTTGCGCCAATATAAGCAATAAACGGTATACCGCTGTTTTCTCTCAAGGCCTTATCCCCGTAGTGCCGCCAGTCGCTGCGCCAGTTCCTTCACCCCAACCGAAGCCGGCTGCTCGATCGCCACCAGGTTCCCGACGGACGACGTATCAAATCCTCCAGAAGACGTCATATAAGGTATCTTTTTGTCCACGATGAACATGGGCACCCCCGGCCGGACAAGGTCTACCAGCCCGGCAGCGGGATAAACGACCAGCGAAGTGCCGACGATGACGAAGATATCAGCCGACCGCACCAGGGGAACCGCCTTTTCTATCATGGGCACCGCCTCTTCGAACCATACAATCTGCGGCCGAAGCTGTGCGCCATCCGTCGCCCGGTGGCCGGGGTGGATGTCTTCGCGGATGTCATAGATCAGCGATTCGTCTTTCTCGCTGCGCATCTTGAAGATCTCCCCGTGCAGGTGCATGACGCGGGTGCTGCCCGCCCGCTCATGCAGGTCGTCGATGTTTTGCGTAATGATGTGCACGTCGAAATCCTTTTCCAGCTCTGCCAGCCCAAGATGCCCCGCATTCGGCTCCGCCTTCAGCACGTCCCTGCGCCGCATGTTGTAGAAGTCCAGCACCAATTTCGCATTTTTCCGCCAGGCCCGCGGCGTAGCCACTTCCGTGACGTCATAGCCTTCCCAAAGGCCGTCGGAATCCCTGAAGGTCTTCAGTCCGCTCTCGGCGCTGATGCCTGCCCCGGTGAGGACAACGAGTCTTTTCTTCATGTTGCAAAAATAAATAACTCACCACAGCAGTGGGAATTATTTTATTCCCACTGCTGCCTTGATCCGTACCCTCTTATGCACTCGTCTTGCCCAGGTTATTCCAAAAGCCAGGACGATCCACAGTGGCCATACGCTGATGAGCTCCAGCAGCAGTGCGCTGAACCCCTTCCAGCCTTCGCTTATCGAATCCATCAGCTTATGCACGAACGAAGGCGACGGGTCTTCGCGGATGCCGGCATCCAGAACCTGGTAGAAATGCAGGTTGATTGTGCTGTAAGCCGCGGAATGGCCCAGCCAGGCGATACGTCCCGAAGCCTGATCCATCTCTCCCTGGATATCGTTGATCTCATTCTGCACGGTAATGATGTCTTTCATGCTGTGCGCCTGTTTCAGCAGGTCAAGATAGCGTTCCCGTACTTCTTTTTTGGTCTCCAGTCTGGATTTGGTGTCTACCAGCTCCATAGTCACATCTTCGGAAGCCACCTTCTTTTGTATCATCTTATCGCTGTCGGAAGGCATCTGGAGCAGCAGGTCGTCGAACCGATCTACCGGAACCTTGACGGTCACCGAATTCTCGATCTCGCTGAGCGATTCGTTTTGTTGCTCCTGGGCGATATAGGCACCGGATTGTCTAACGGCGCTCCGCAGCCGGTTGCTGTATTGCCGGAAATTCTTAACCTCTATATTGAGGTCGGCCGTCTTGACGATCTTCCTGTCCCAGTCCGGGTTGGGTGCGGGTGTCGCGGCAGGCGGCTTGCCTTGCTGTTTGTTTGCGCCGGGTTTGTCAGGCTCCTGAAAATCCTCCTTATCGGTCACCGTAATAGAGGAATCCGCGCTTGCCACGCCGTCGACAGATGTTGCCTTGGCTTCCGTGGTGGGGATCCTGTCTGCCAATTTTTCTTTACGCATGGCGCTATTGTTACAGGCAGCGCAAAACAATACCAGCAGTGCCACCGGCACTGTGAATACCTTGGATCGCATACAAATTGATTTTAGATGATGGTTGGTTGTAAGATGCGGGAAATTATTTTTTACATAATCGCCAAAAAAATCCCGGGACGTCTATTGATTCCCGGGACCCCTAAAAAGATTCCCAACAAAATGTTAAAGCTCGGCGACCGAACATTATTTCTCGCCGGCCAGCTCCATCACCCTTGCCCATTCATCCGCCGTCACCGGCTGCACCGACAGCCGGCCCAGGCGCACCAGCGCCATATCGGCCAGCCGCTTGTCCTGCTTGATCTGCGCAAGACTAACGGGCTTATGCAACCGCCTAAAAGGCTTTAGGCCAACCGACACCCAGCGCTCGTCATCGGTAGTAGGATCCTGGTAGGCTTCCTTCGTCACCTTCGCGATGGCGACGATCTCCATGCCTTCGTTGCTGTGGTAGTACAGCGCTTCATCTCCCTTTTTCATTGCGCGCAGGTGAATGCGGGCCGCATAGTTGCGGACCCCGTCCCAGGATGTTTCTTTGTCCTTTACGAATTGCTCCCAGCTGTAAACGGAAGGCTCGGATTTCACTAACCAATATGCCATAACAGTAGTGTATTTTAATGCGTTGGTGTCGAAGGTACAAAAAAAAATTCCCGGTCGTCAATCCATACCGGACCCTTGTCCCGTATGTATTCCAGTTACGTTACATGTAACCAGTTCGACCGGAACGTATCATTTTATTTTCTCCTAAAAAAAATTCATTGTTATGAACATCGCAAAGTATTGCGGCATTATGCTGCTTGGAACGCTATTGACCACTGCGACCTTCGCACAGGAAAAGACCGTACAGGTCGGAGGCGCAGCCATGTACCCTTCGAAGAACATTGTAGAGAACGCCGTCAACTCCAACGACCATAAGACCCTGGTCGCCGCCGTAAAGGCCGCGGGTCTCGTTGAGACCCTGGAAAGCGCCGGCCCTTTCACCGTCTTCGCTCCTACGGATGAAGCCTTTAATAAGCTGCCTGCCGGTACGGTTGACAACCTGGTAAAACCAGAGAACAAAGCCACCCTCACCAAGATCCTCACCTATCATGTGGTTTCCGGTCGCCTCGATTCCAAGGAATTGATGGCCGAGATCAAGGCTGGTAATGGTACGGCCGAGCTAAAGACCGTCTCCGGCGGAAAGCTCTGGGTCATGATGAAGGGTAAGAAGCTCTGGCTGAAAGACGAGAAAGGCGGCATGGCCGAGATAACGATCAAAGACGTCTATCAAAGTAACGGGGTCATCCATGTGATCGATACGGTGCTGATGCCGTCCTAGGTATAACACGCTGGTAATCAATAGAAAACTAATTTTCTAAAGAAATTGGCTTTTTTTAAATCTAAAAGTTATCGTGCTACGTATGTTTTCATGAGGCCTGGTTTTAACCCTATTTAACGCTTGCGACAGGTTGTTTTAAGGGTCAAGACCATCCGATTACTAAGGTAATATGGGTGGTCTTATTTTTTGTCCCTTTCTTCCCGTCGGATCACAGGCGGCGCCACCCGTCGGACCACTAGCGCCGCTCTGATTTCGGCGCGGTCCGACTTCGGCGGTGTTGATCTCCCTTTAAAAATTAGCTAAAACATCCGCAATATGCATCGTGCGGATAGGATACCCTTTGTGACGGATATAGCCGTCCAGGTGCATCAGGCAGCTGAGATCGGTGGAGATAATGTAATCGGCGCCCGTCTGCAGGGCATTGTTGACCTTCTGGTCGGCCATGGCAACGGAAATGGGTTCGAACTTTACCGCGAAGCTGCCGCCGAATCCGCAGCAGGTCTCCACGTCATTCATTTCCACGAGATCCAGCCCTTTTACCTGCCCCAGGAGCTTCCGGGGCTCTTCCTTGATCTTGCATTCCCGTAATCCCGCGCAGCTGTCATGATAGGTAGCCTTCCCATAGAGGCTGGCGCCAAGATCAACCACGCCCAATACATTCACGAGAAAGGAGGAGAATTCGAAGACCCTTTTGCCCAGGTCGCGGACCTCATTGTGCAGAGAGGAGTTATCGAATAAAGTAGAGTAATAGTTGCGGACGAAGCCCACACAGCTGGCGCTTGGCGCCACCACATAATCATGGCCGGAAAAATCTTTCAGGAATTTCGTGCAGACATCCCGGGCCTCATCGCGAAATCCGGCATTGAAAGCCGGCTGGCCACAGCAGGTCTGCTCTTCATTGTACGCTACTTCTACGCCGGCCTTCTCCAGCACTTTCACCATATTGAAAGCCGTCTGGGGGTAGAGCTGGTCTACAAAGCACGGTATGAAGAGTTGAACAGTCACGAACTAAAATGATTTTTTCAGGGCGATCATTTTGAGGGCCGTAATGGCTGCCTCTTCGCCTTTGTGCCCGTGTATTCCGCCGATGCGTTCGTCGGCCTGCTGCTGGTTGTCCACGGTCAGCACTCCGAAGATGGTCGGGATGGGAAGGGTCATATTCAACTGCACCACGCCATCCGTAACGGCCCGGCACACATATTCAAAATGAGGGGTATCGCCCCGCAGCACGCAGCCAAGCGCGATAAAGGCCTGGGGTTTGTCATCCTTGTATTTGTGCACATCCCAGTAAGCCCGGATGGCAAAGGGGATCTCGAAGGCTCCGGGTACCGTTATCACCCGGCAGAGGGCGCCCGCTTTTTCCAGCGCGGCCTTAGCCCCTTCCTCGAGGGCGCCTACGATTGCCGCATTCCATTCTGTACGGACAATAATTACACAGGCACCCTTGACGCCAGGGATGCCTGTTGCAGCTAATAAATTACTGTTGCCGACTTCAGCCATAAGAGTATCGTTATACGGACGGTTGGTCCGCTATTGAATGGCACCCAAACGTGCCAGGAATTTGTCGATATCGGCGCCACGTTGAGAGGCAGGATACTTATCCTTGATAAGCTTATACATCGCGATCGCGTCCTGGGTCTTGCCCATGCTCTCGTAAAGATAGCCGCTGCGGAACAGGTATTCAGGGGAGAACAGCTCGTCCTTCTCGAAATAGGTGCCTGCCTTCTTGTATTGCTCAGCTGCCTGTTCTTTCTTATTCTGTTCGGAGTAAGCGTCCCCCAGGAGGCCATAGGCCCTTTCCTGGAGCTGCTTCACCGGGGTGGAGAAGTCTTCCAGGTATTTGACGGCATTGTTGAAGTCGCCCAGCTTCAGGTAGCAGCTGCCGGCATAGAACTCCGCCAGGTTACCCGCCTTGGTACCGCCGAAACGGGAGATGATCTTCAGGAAACCGGCATTGATGTTGTCTCCCATGAGGGCCAGCCTTGCCGAATCGAGCCGGTAATATTCTTCTGCACGGAACATCGCTTCGGTGGCCTGCTTTTCTTTGGGTTCGCTCACCAGGTTGCGGTAAGCAAAGATTCCGCCTACTACGACGACGATCGCCAGCAGCACGTAGGACGCCTGCTTGCCATACCGATCCCAGGTATTCTGGAGCTCGGCGACAGGATTTCTCTCTTCTTCTAAATGAGCAGGGTGTTTGATCTCTGACATCTTCTCTTTAATTATGTTTTTTGAACTGCGATTATGTTTTTTAATCTACGATAAATGGATAATTGGCGTCCAGGTAGACGTCTTTCAAGACTTCGGAATCATCCGGCCACGGCGACTCTTCGGCAAACTTCACCGACCCGGCCACCGTTTCGTTCACGCGTGCGTTGATGGCGTCTATCTCTTCCTGGGTGGCGTATTTCTTGGCCAGGATGGTGTCCAGCACTTGCTGGATCGGATCCCGCTGCTTGTATTCGTCGACTTCTTCCTTGGTCCGGTATTTCTGGGGATCGCTGATGCTATGGCCCTTGTAACGATAGGTCTTGATCTCCAGCAGGGTGGGTCCGTCGCCCTGGCGGGCGCGCTTGACGGCGCGGGCCACGGCTTCATGCACGGCTTCGGCGCTCATCCCGTCGATGGAGTCCGCGGGCATTTCGTAGGCGTCGGCCAATTTATAGATGTCGACGACATTCGAGGTCCGCTCGATCGAGGTGCCCATGGCGTAGTTGTTGTTCTCGCAGATAAAGACGACCGGAAGCTTCCACAGCATGGCCAGGTTAAAGACCTCGTGCAGCATACCCTGGCGGGCAGCGCCATCCCCGAAGAAGGTCAGCGAGACATTGTCTGTGCCCTTGTATTTTTCGGCGAAGGCCAGACCTGCGCCCGTGCCGATCTGCGCGCCAACGATCCCATGGCCGCCGAAGAATTTCACGTCCACGCCGAAGAAGTGCATGCTGCCCCCCTTCCCCTTGGCCGCGCCGGTAGCCTTGCCATACAGCTCGGCCATACAGGCATTGGCGCTGACGCCCTTGGACAGGGCCAGGCCATGGTCGCGATAGGCGGTGATGAACGGGTCATCCGGCTTGGTGGCGGTCATACAGCCGGCAGCAATGGCTTCCTGCCCGATATAGGCATGGAAAAAGCCGCGGATCTTGCCTTCCATCTTATACTTTTCTTCTGCCATCAACTCAAACTGGCGGATGAGTTGCATCAGTTCATACCAGTACAGGTAGGTCTCTTTTGAAAATTTGGTAGCCAATGGTGAAATATTTTGGATTTGCGCGGGCAAATATACGAGGTAAAATGCAAATTACCCCCTATTCCGCCCGGCCCGGCGCCCCTTTTTAAGGGATAAGGTCATCGAAGATGAACTTTTCGGGCTGACCAAGCGGTTTCCGGGGTATCATTTCAGGCCGCATGGCGGCTAAATACACGAATGCCGCCTCGATGGTAGCCGCCTGGCGGAGGTCGTCCATCACCAGGTGATCGTAGTTGTCTTCGTTGCTATGGTGGGTCCGCGTCTCATAATCCAGGGGGTCCTGGATGAACTGGAAGCCGGGGATGCCCACCGCATCGAAGCTCAGATGGTCGGTAGACCCCGTATTGTGCAGGGAGACGGTAGAGGCCCCAAGGTCCTTGAATGGTTCGAACCATTGTTTGAAGATGGCGGCGGCCTTTTCGTTGCCCTGTGCATAGATGCCGCGGATCTTCCCGGAACCGTTGTCCAGGTTGAAATATACGGACCCCTTGCCGGCTTCGGGCTTAAGCTTCATATCCGCAGGGTCGCCAAAATGGTTCTTTACATAGTGGAACGAGCCCAGCAGCCCCTGCTCTTCGCCGTCCCACAGGGCTATGCGGATCGTCCTTTTGGGCTTTACTCCCGCCGCCTTGAGAATGCGTATCGCCTCCAGCGCCACGATGCTCCCGGCCCCATTGTCCGTTGCGCCGGTGGCCGCCGTCCAGGAATCCAGATGACCACCCAGCATGACCACCTCCGCCTTCAGGGTCGGGTCGGTCCCGGGGATCTCTCCTACGACATTATGCCCCTGCTGGTCCTGGTCGTAGAGCTTGGTATCGCTCTGCAGCTCCAGCGTCACTTCGTGGCCGTCTTCCAGCAGACGCACCACCCGCAAAAAGTCCTCTTTCGCCACCTGCACGTCGGGCATCAGCGGCTGGTCTTTCTTCCTATAGCCTACAAAACTCTGGACGAATACCGTCCCATCCCTTCCACCGCCGGTGCCGAGGGCGGCCAGGGCCCCGCTGGATTGTACCATCTTCGCTACCTGCATCATTTTCGTGAAGTAAGGAATGATCATCTTGACCGTTTCCCTGGACATCATATACGTGTCTCCGAGGGCGGCCAGGGCACTGTCGCTATAGCGTTCGGCATCCGGCCTGAAATGCGGGGCCGCCGCCGTATCCTGGGGCATGACCAGCAGGATCTTGCCCTTCATCTGGCTCAGATGGGCGGCTACCCAGGCGGAATCCATATGGGTTATCAGGAAGGCCGGGGCCGATATGGGCCCGTTGGTGCTGCCGCTCCAGGGAATGGCATAGGCGATCAGGGGAGTGTAATAAGGGGTTCGCATGGCCAGCGTAGTCTTTTCTGCCGACCAGCCATAGCCAAAATTACCCCAGGCTTCTTTCTGCGCATTGCTGAGCCCCCACCCTTTCAGGGTCTGCACGATCCAGTCCGCTGCCCGGTGGAAGCCAGGCGAATTGGTGAGCCTGGAGCCGGAGACGTCCGTGATCTGGTGGGCTATGGCGGGTATTTCACTCCGCGTGAGCCCTTCCTGCCGGATGCGGTTAAGCATAGCCGTGTCGATCGATTCCTGTTGCGCCAGCAACAGCATAGGCAGGAAAAGTCCCGTGGACAGCAGGAAGACGCGAGAAAGTTTATTCATAACAGTCTGGTTTAAGTTGGAGGAAAGATAATATTTTACAGCCGAATTACTTTTTTTTGCTACGGATACAAGAAATATCGCTGGTCCAGTTCAAGAACTATGAACAGGCTTCTTTCCGCTTTCACCAGCGGATAGTCGGCATTTGCGGCAACAACGGCGTCGGCAAGACCAACCTGCTGGACGCCTTGTACTATCTGTGCTTTACCAAAAGCTATTTCTCCCGCGGCGACCAGGCCAATGTGCTGCGGGGCGCCCAGGGCTTCCGCCTCGAGGGGCATTTCGATAACGCAGGGGAGCATGCTTCCGTGGTCTGCATCCTTCGGGGCAATGGCAAGAAGGAGTTCCTCGCCGACGGCATCCCTTATGAGAAGTTCTCCCGGCATATCGGCCGTTTTCCCTGCGTCATCATCACCCCCGACGATATCCAGATCATCACCGGCGCCAGCGAGGAAAGAAGGCGTTTCCTGGATGCCCTGCTCTCTCAGCTGGATCCCGCCTATCTGCAAAACCTTATCGACTACAACAGGATCCTGCAGCAACGCAATAGCTTCCTGAAATCTCTCACCGAAAGACGATTGACGGATAAAAGCCTGCTGGAGGTCTACGACGAACAGCTCGCGCCCCAGGGGTCCTGGCTCTTCGAACGCCGCCGGGTCTTTCTGCAGGAGCTGCTGCCCCTCGCCGGAAAGTTCTATACCCAGATAGCCGGGGCGGAAGAGCCGCTGACCCTGGACTACGACAGCGCCTTACTCCATACACCTTTTCGCCGCCTCCTGCGCGAAGGGCTCGAAAAAGACCTCTACCTGCAGCGTACCGGCAGCGGCATCCACAGGGATGATATCGAGATCGGCTTTGCCGGCGTGCCCTTCAAGTCCATGGCTTCCCAGGGCCAGCGTAAGAGCCTGCTTTTCGCCCTGCGCCTCGCCGAGTATGAGACCCTGAAAGCGGCCAAGGGCTTTGCGCCCATCCTGCTGCTGGACGACGTATTCGAGAAGCTGGATGAGCAGCGGATGCACAACCTCCTGGACAAGGTCTGTCTGCAGGATGACGGACAGGTCTTTATAACCGATACGCACCCGGAACGTATCCAGAGGGAAATGGACAAGATCGGGGTGAGCTTCGAGCTGATCACCATTGGCCCGGAAGCCCTTCCCACCTTGGGAACACCTTAATTTTTTTACGTGGGAAAATCTAAAACCTGCTAAAAAAAGTATATATTTATTATCTGAAATTCAACTCCGAAAATTGATTGCTATGCTTTCCGACCTGACGTCTTCCATTCGCTTCCTGGAAGAAACAAACGACCCCTCCGACGCTTTTTTTTCCTACACAGTAGATGACAGTGGAGAGTATGGCCTGATCAAGGCCAATAAGGAAGGATTGCGACTATATGCCGCGGAGCTCCTTAAAAAGTCTCAATGCCTCGAAGAGGTTCCGGCGCAGGAGCAGCCGCTCTTTTTTACGCCCACCTCCTGGATGTGCAGCGAAACCGGCTAT